>JASIGS010000310.1 GCA_030052355.1 Streptosporangiaceae bacterium
GTGCGCCCAGTCCCCGGTCCCGACCAGGCCGAACTTCAGAGCTGACAACTGAGCCGTCCCTTCACGGATGCGGACCATCTGCGGCAAGTCTCGCAAGAGCAGGAAGTGCGTCCCGCGCGGCGGTCAGGTCCTCCTCGAGAGAACGGTCCGCCATGTCGCCGGAAAGCACAGGCGCGGCCAGGGCGAAGGCGGCCGCAAGCCCTTCGCCCGCGGGCCGCACGCCGCGTTGCCGAAGCGCCCGGACGGCCGCAACCAGCTCGCAGGCAAGTACGACCTGGTAGCCCTGCGCGGCCGCGGTCGCGGACCACGCGGACTGGGTCGCGAAGCTCGCGTGCTCCTCCAGGCCGAGGGACAGCACCGCGCCGCCCGGCGCGGCCTGGCGGCGGATGTCGGCGAGAGCGGACTGGGCCACGTATTCAAGGATCAGCGCGCCCGAGCTCGGCGACGGCTCTGCGGCCAGGAACGGGGCGAGCCCGGTGATCCGCGGATCCATCAGCGAACCCAGCCGGGCCGCTGACAGCGCCGCCGTCTGGTACAGGGCGGCCAGCGCGGCGTCCAGCGCCAGCGTCACATGACCGGCGTGGAAGTTGCCGTTGTGCCAGCGGGTACGGCCGGCCACGTCGATGAGCGGGTTCTCCGCCGCGCCGTTCAGCTCGCGGGTCACGGTCTCCTCCGCGCTTCCGAGCGCGTCCAGCGCGGAGCCGTGCACTTGCGGCAGCGTCCGGTAGGAGTACGGGTCCTGGATCCGCGCGGCCTGGGTCGCCTCGTTGCCAAGCAGCCCGCGGAGTTGCCCGGCGACCCGCCGCTGGCCAGGCAGTGGCCGGGCACTCTGGACCGCGTCGGCGTAGGGCTCGGTGGAGCCGGACACCGCCCGATGGCTGAGAGCTGCGACCACCGTGCTGGCGTCCAGCAGCCGCGCCAGGTCGTGGCACGCGATGGCCGCCTCCGCGAGCGTTGCCGCGTTGCTGGACATGAAGGCCAGCGCGTCGGCCCCGTCGAGCGCGAACCTGGGCTGGTCAGCCGGCGGCTCCGGGGGTAGTCCGCCGGGCAGGTGCCGCGAAGGCAGCCAGTCCCGCTCGCCGAGCAGGCACAGCGCGGTCACCGAGAGCGCGGTCAGGTCGCCGGTGCCGATCGCGCCGTACAGCCGTGCGGGCGGGTGCAGGCCGTTGTTGACACAGTCGGCCAGCACGCCGAGAACGCCGGGATCCACGCCCGAGCCCCCGGCCGCGATCTGGTTGGCGCGCACCGCGAGCATCGCAACGCCTATCTCGGGGGCGATCAGCGGTCCGGCGCCGGCCGCGTGGCTGCGGATCAGGCGCAGCCCGTGCGCGTGCACGTCGCCGGCCCCGACCTGCAGCCCGCGGTTCGCGCCGACGCCGGTGGTCCGGCCATAAGACTCGCCATCGGCGACCGCCGTCCTGGCGACCTGAGCCGCTGCCGCGGCTCGTTCCCATCCGGTGCGGTCGATGGAAACGCTCGCCTGCCCTCGCCCGGCTGCGGCAACCTCGCCGCAGGTCAGTGACGATCCGTCGAGACTGATCACTGCGGGCGCTCCTCGGCAGGCAACTGTTCACGCCACATCTTCGTCCTAGGCTGCTGGCGGCACGACACCCTGTCAGTTTCACGGGGACAAATCAGTATGTCTTGGACACAAAAGCCCGTGAAAGTCTCAGGGTGTTGATGGAGGCTTGACGCAAATCAGGACATCCTGGTCAGCCTGTGCAGGGCGCGCCGTGGCGGGCCGTCACTGTAAGGCGGGTTCGGCCACCGAGTCGAGCAGCTCGGCGCGGGCCTGATCGACCGCGGCCAGGATCGCGCCGCGCAGCACCGGTCCGCTGTCCACGGCGGTCGGTACCACGTCCGGCCTGGCCGGGCTGATGCGGCCCACCTCGGCGGCGACCCGACTCGCCAGCTCCGCTCCCCCGGCCAGTCCGACGTCACCGCCGAGCACCACGAGACCGGGATCGAGCACGACCGAGACGGCCGCCACCCCGGTCGCGACCCGGCCGGCCAGGTCGGCCAGGAACTTGCCGGCCCGTTCGTCGCCGGCCGCCGAGGCGGAAACCGCCACCGCGACCGCCGCCGACGCGGTCGCCTCGGCGAAGCCGTACTCCTCGGCCAGGGGCAGCACGGCCTGGGCGCCAGCCAGCCGCTGGAAGGCCCCGGTCGCCGGGTGCGTCACGTCCTGCGGCAGCGGCACGCCGGGAACCGGCAGGTACCCGATCTCACCCGCGGCGCCGCCGACGCCGCGATGCAGCCGGCCGCCGATCACGGTCGCCAGGCCGAGGCCGACGCCGAGCCAGACGAGCACGAAGTCGTCCACTCCCACCGCGGCGCCGACCGACCGCTCGGCCATGGCCGCCAGGTTGACGTCGTTCTCGAGGATGACCGGCCTGCCCAGGTCGCCGCGGAGCGCTTCCAGCACGCCCTCGTGCCAGGCGGGCAGGTTCACGGCGAGTCTCGGGTCCCCGGTACGCGGATCCAGCACGCCGGGCGTGCCGATCACGAACGCTCGCAGCGACTCCGGCGGGACGCCGGCCGAACCGCAAGCCGCGTGCACAGCGCCGCGCACCAGTGCGACCGGGTCTTCAGCGTCGCCGGGGTTCACCGAGACGCGGGCCGTAACGTTCCCCGTCACGTCCGCCACGCCGGCGCTGACGACATCCATGTCCACGTGCAGGCCTGCTACGTAGGCGGTGGTCGGCACGACCGCGTACAGCGCGGCGTTCGGCCCGCGGCCGCCAGCCTGTTCGCCGGCAACCTCCACGAGTCCGCGCTCCTCGAGCCTGGCCAGTAGCTGTGAGGCGGTCACCTTGGAAAGGCCGGTGTGCTCGCCAAGCTGCGCCCTGGTCATCGGCCCCGAGTTCAGCAGCAGCTCCAGCGCCGACCTGTCATTGAGCTCGCGCAACAAGCTCGGCGTCCCAGGCCGTCGCTGCATGCCGCACCCCTCACTTGCCTACGGCTGCCGGCAGCAAGGACCACCACCGGCGCTGTGGATCGTACGACGCTGACCAGCGCCTTACGAAGTCAGTGTCTCAATATGGCAACGGACTCTATCTTATAGGAAAGTTTCCTGTTAGTTTCTGCGCAACAAAACGTCTGGGCTTCGCCTTGGCAGCCCCCCACAAGGTCAGGGACTGGTCCGACCAGTCCATCCGGACCGGCTTGACCAGTCAGTCCCCGGACCTAGCGTAGGGCGCGCTGCCTGGTTACGGCCCGGCCGCAGGCGCTCACCCGGAGGGCGTCGCTTCCTTTACAGAGCCGGGAAGGGAGATCGGGCAGTGAGATTCACCAGATCGGCGGCCGCGATCGGTGTGGCCGTCGCGCTTGCCGGAGCGGCCGTGGCAGGCTGTGGCTCCAGCACCACTACTTCTTCTACGCCGTCGTCGTCGTCGGGACCCATCCCGAGCACGCTCGTCGTCTGGCGCATGGGCGGGGCCGTCGCATCGCAGGAGACCTGGATGGACGGCGTCGTCAAGCAGTTCCACAAGGAGTTCCCGCAGTACAAGAACACTAAGGTCACCGTCGACTGGATCCCGTGGACCAGCAACTCCACCGACTGGACCAACGCGCTCTCCAGCGGTAAGGGTGGCCCCGACATCACCGAGATCGGCAACACGGAGACGCCGGGCCTTGCCGCGCAGGGCGCCCTCGCCAACATCACCACCAGCGTGAAGTCGTGGTCAGAGGACTCGCAGCTCATCGCGGGCAACCTGGCCAACGACACGGTCAACGGCAACATCTACGCCGTGCCGTGGTTCGGCGGCGTGCGCGGCATCTGGTACAACAAGGACCAGTTCGCCAAGGCCGGCATCAGCTCGGCCCCCACCACCTGGGCCGAGCTGGTCAGCGACGCCAAGGCACTGATGAAGGCGTACCCGGGCACGTACGGTCTCGGCGCGCCGAGCGACTACACCGACGCGATCGTCAGCTTTATCTGGGGCGCTGGCGGCCAGGTCGCGGTCAAGCAGGGCGGCAAGTGGGTCGCGGAGCTGGACACACCAGCGTCCGAGGCCGGCATCAAGTTCTACGAGGACCTGCTGACCGTTGACCACGTCTCCCCCGCCAAGTACATCGGCGAGACCGAGCTCGGCGCCGTCGGTGCCACCTCCGGTGGCTCGGACGAGGACTTCGCGCTCGGCAAGCTCGACATGTACATCGACGGGCCGTGGGCAGAGTCCAGCCTGGAGGCTGTGAGCACGAAGAACGAGGCCCAGTGGGCGTCGTTCCCGATCCCGAGCGAGAACGGCCCGAACCCGGCCCCGGCCTTCTCGGGTGGCTCTGACCTCGGCGTCTGGGTCAACAGCAAGTACAAGACCGCTGACTGGGACCTGATCTCGGTGATGGACAGCTCCTCGAACGCGACCACGTTCGCCAACTCGCAGGGCTTCTTCCCCGAGTTCACCTCGCAGCTGACCAGCGGCGTGTACACGAGCAGCCCGGTCATGTCCGGATTCGCCAAGGCGGCCGGTTACACGCAGATCTCGCCGCTCAACACGACGAACTGGTCAACCGCTGACACTGGCAAGTACAACATCATCCCGAACATGATGAAGTCGCTGATGACAGGCGCCAACTTCACCAAGACGGTGGACCAGGCGAACACACTGCTGACAGAAGTGCTGAACACCGGCAGCGAGAGCTGATCCGGGCCGGCATGTGAGACGTGCTGGCCGGCCTGCCGGGGGTAGGTCGGCCAGCACCGCCATCCCAGTTCCAGTCGCGGCCGAGGGGAGTTGCCAGCCAGATGGCCGACACGATGCGGCAGCAGACGAGGTTGCTGCCCGGCCGGCGGTTCGCCGGAACGGGCGGGCCGCTGCGAACCCGGATCGCCGTGTTCGTCCGGCGGCACAAGCTAGCGCCGTACTTGCTCCTGCTTCCCGCGCTCGCGGGCATCGCGCTCGTGCTGCTGTGGCCGCTGGTCCAAGTAGTCATCTACGCGTTCCAGAACTACGGGCTGCCGCAGATCACCGGCGCCCTGCCCACCCAGTGGGTGGGCTTCGCGAACTTCACCGAGACCTTCCGCGACCCGCTGTTCTGGCTGTCGCTGCGGATCAGCGTGATCTTCGCCGTTGTCGTGGTCCCGCTGACGCTCATCGTCGGCACGATCGTCGGGCTGATGGTGAACCGGCTCGGCAACAGGATGTCAATCTTCGTGAGCACGGCGGCGCTGCTCGCCTGGGCGACGCCGCCGGTCTCGGCCGCCGTGCTGTTCTACTGGATGTTCAACGCGGACGGCGGGCTCGTCGACTGGACGCTGGCCAGGATGCCGCACTGGCTGGTCGGCAACACGAACTGGTCGCAGTACAACTGGTCGACCACCGGCGCGCTGCCGGCCTACACGGTGATCGCGCTGCTGGTGATCTGGCAGGCGTTCCCGTTCATCGCCGTCACCGTGCTGGCCGGCCTGAAGACCATCCCGGCCGAGCTGCACGAGGCCGCCAGGGTCGACGGCGCCAGCTCGTGGAACGTGTTCTGGCGGGTCACCTTCCCGCTGATGAGGCCCATTTACCTGGTGCTGCTGCTGCTGTCGGTGATCTGGGACTTCAACATCTTCACCCAGAGCTGGTTCATAGTCGGCGGCATCAGCAACTCCAACGAGTACAACCTGTCGCTGTACATCTACGACAGGGCATTCACGTTCCCGCCGACCTACGGCCTCGCCGACGCGCTCGCGGTGATCTTCGCGGTGATCCTGCTGATCGTCACGGTAGGTTACGTGCGCTCGTCGGTCCGGCAGGGAGCGCTCACATGACCGCCACCCACCTCCCCGCGGCCCGGAGCGCCGCGTCGGCGAGCCCTGCTCGTTCCCCGCAGGCATCCGCGTCCCGCGCCCGGACCGCCAAGCGAGCAAAGGCCATCGGGCTGAACGGTTTCGGGCTGATCATCGCGCTGGTGACGCTGTTCCCGATCTTCTGGATGGTCAGCACGGCGTTCAAGCCACCGCAGGAGATCTACTCGCTGACGCCGCAGCTGCTGCCGGGCCACCCGACCATCGGGAACTTCAGCGCCGTCATCAGCGGCTCGGTGAC
>JASIGS010000311.1 GCA_030052355.1 Streptosporangiaceae bacterium
TACGTGATCAATGGCAGGAAGACGTGGATCACCAACGCGCGCCACGCTGACCCGCTGCCCGTGCTCGTCAAGACCGACCCGTCTGCCCGTCCCGCGCACGCCGGCATGTCCGTGCTGCTCATCGAGGCGGGAACGCCAGGATTCGAGGTTCTCAGGGACCTGCCGAAGCTCGGTTACCGGGGGCCGGAGACCTGTGAGCTGGTACTCGACAACGCCCGGGTTCCGGCCGGCGCGCTGCTCGGCGGCACCGAGGGACGCGGCCTGCAGCAGGTGCTTGGCGCGCTGGAGACGGGCCGCATCAACGTGGCCGCCAGGGCGGTCGGCGTCGCTCAGGAGGCGTACGACCAGGCGCTGCGGTACGCGGGGGAGCGTGAGGCGTTCGGCCAGAAGATCTCCGGCTTTCAGGCCGTCCAGCTCAAGCTCGCGGACATGGCGATGAAGCTGCAGGCCGCCAGGCTGCTGGTGTACTGGGCCGCGTCGAAGGGCGACGCCGGCCACCGCGCTGACCTGGAGTCGGGCATGGCGAAGGTGTACGCCTCGGAGGTGGCCATGCAGTGCGCCATCGACGCCATGCAGGTGCACGGCGGGTACGGCTACTCGCGCGAGTTCACCGTGGAGCGGTTGTACCGGGACGCGCCGCTGATGGTGATCGGGGAGGGCACCAACGACATCCTGCGCACGGTCATCGCGCGGTCGCTGACCAGCGGCCGGGGCAGCATCGGCTAGACCGCTAGGACTCCTCGGGTGGGCCAGCCGGCCTGAACCTGCGGTTGTAACGGCCAGGGGTGGTGGCCGCGGTCCGGGCGAGCAGGTGCCGGTAACCGTCGGCGTCGGTTTCCTCCAGGACCGTGAGGCCGCTGGCCGCGAACCACGACGCCACCAGGTCGGGCTCTGGGTAGTAGTGGTAGCCGCCGCCGTGCTCGCCCGGCCAGAGCACCTCGCCGCTGACCAGCGGCGGCTGCGGGTTCGCCGCCGCGCGCCGTTCGTCGTCGCCGGGCAGCTCGACGGTCAGGTAGACCGGCGCCTGAGGTTTGACCACGCGGGCGAAGCCGGCCAGCGCCAGGGGCCAGATCTCTGGCGGGACGTTCTCCATCGCATCGACGCAGAGCAGGCCGTCGAACCGGCCGGCCAAGTCGGCGGTGCTGTTCAGGTCCTCGAGCGCGAGCTGGCGGGTCTTGACGTCAGGGAACTTGGCCCTGGCCCGCGCCAGCATCCCGGCCGAGCGGTCGATCCCGATCACCCGCCGGCCAGATGCCAGCAGCTGCGGCCAGTACTTACCGGTGCCGCAGGCGGCGTCGAGCAGCAGCGCGCGAGCCGGCGTCAGGTCGATCAGCTTGCCGACGAACGCAGCGTGCGACGCGTTGATCTTGCCCCAGTCTTCGTCGTATGTCGGCGCGAAGACGGTGTCCATCCGCACCGGGCCGAGACGACGGCGCTCGGCCAGGAACTCTTCCCTGGACGGAGTCACGCCGCGTAAGCGTACTCGGCCTGGCCCCTAGGAGGGCGCACCTGACCGGGGCCTGGCGCCTGCCGACGCTAGCGCCTCGCGGGCCATGGCGAGCTTCTCGTAGACGAACAGCACCGGGCCACCCGCGGCAAGGCTCAGTCCGGCCCTGAGCGCATCCGTCGGGCCGTCGGCCGCCTGGCAGACGATGCCGGGACGGGCAGCCCGCAGCGCGGCGCTGACCAGCGTCGTCATCTCACCCGGCTCGCGCCCGCGCTTGTCCGCGTCCTCGTACACCACGACGCTGCCGAACCACTCGGCGACGGCCTGCGCCGCCTGCACGATGAGGTCGTCCCGCCGGTCGCCCGGCAGCGTCAGCACGGCAGCGCCCGCGCTTGGTACCCCCGCCACCTCCGGTGGCCGGCCCCCGAAGACCTCGGCGACGAACCGCCCGGTCGCCCGCAGTGCCGCCGCGTTGTGCCCGTAGTCCACGACGACCGGGCTCGGGCCTGCCAGGTAGACGTCGCCACGGCCCGGGTTGTGCTCGGCCGGCGAGTAGCCGGTGAGCCCTCGCTTGCAGTCCTTCGCGCTGACGCCGAGCGCCCGGCAGGCGGCCAGGGCGGCGAGAGCGTTCGCCAGCACGTGCCGGGCCAGGCCGCCGTACGCGCCGGGGACGTCGGACACGGCGATGAGCGGGCGTTGCCGGCCGGCCTCGGTCTCGGTCAGCTGACCGTCGATCAGCTCGTAGCACAGCCCGCCCGCCAGTTTGTGCCTGGCGATAACCGGGCTGGCCTCCGTGACGCTGAACAGCCTGATCACCGGCGAGCGCGCCCGCACCGCGGCGCGGTCGGCCATCGCGACGGCAGCCGGGTCGTCGGCGTTGAGCACCACGCTGCCGCCGCTCCTGATCTCTTCTGCGACCAGCGCCTTGACGTGAATGAGCTCGTCGAAATCATCGATGCCGTCGCTGCCGAGATGGTCACCGGTGACGTTGGTGACGACCGCCACGTCGGCGTGGTCGTAACCGAGGCCGCGCTTGACGATGCCGCCGCGCGCGGTTTCCAGCACGGCAGCCTCGACCGCGGGGTCGTCCAGCACCATCTCGGCCGACCGCGGCCCGGACGCATCCGCCTGGTAGACAAGCCTGCCGCCGATGAACACGCCCTCGGTGCAGGAGACGCCAACCCGCAGGCCGGCCTGGCCGAGCATCTGGCCGATCATGCGTACCACCGTGGTCTTGCCGTTCGTCCCGGTCACCGACACGACCGGGATCCTGCTCGGCGCGCCCGGCGGGTACAGGCTGTCGACCACGGCAGCGGCCACGTCCCGCGGCCTGCCCTCGGTGGGGGACTGGTGCATCCGCAGGCCAGGGCTGGCGTTCAGCTCGAGCACGCCGCCCGGCCTGGCTGGCCGGTCCTCGCCGTCCTGTGCGATGAGCGGCGCGGAGATGTCGCCGAGGCGCAGGTCGATACCGCAGACGTCCAGGCCGGAGACGGCGGCGGCGCGGCGGCACATGTCGGCGACCTCGGGGTGCATGACGTCGGTCACGTCCCTGCTGGTCCCGCCGGTCGACAGGTTCGCGTTCCGGCGCAGCGTGACCACCCGGCCCGGCGCGGGTACCGAGTCCTCGGCCAGCCCGAGCGCCTGGAGGAGGCCAAGCGTGTCCGCGTCCAGGCGGATCTTGGTCAGCTCGCGCTCGTGATCGTCGCCGCGCCGCGGATCGGCGTTGGCCAGCTCGACGAGCTGGGCGACCGTGTGCTCGCCGTCGCCGGTCACCGAGGCCGGCCGCAGCTCGGCCGCGGCGACGACCTGGCCGTCGATGACAAGCACCCGGTAGTCGTTGCCGGGCAGGAACTCCTCGACGAGGACCGTCTCGCCCACGGTTGACGCCTTGGCGTAAGCCGCGGCTGCCTCCGCCGGAGTCCGCACGCCCACGGTGAGGCTGACGCCCTGGCAGCCGCCGAGCGGCTTGATGACGACGGGCGTTGCGATCTCGGCGAGCGCGGCGACGGCCTCATCCGCGGACCTGGCCAGGCGTCCCGCGGGCACAGGGATGCCAGCGGCGGCCAGCAGCTGCTTGGCGAGCTGCTTGTCCGCCGCGATGTCCACGCCGACCGCCGACGTCTGGCTGGTCAGCGCGGCGCATACCAGCCTGCGGTGGCAGCCGTAACCCAGCCGCAGCAGGCTGCGCGCGCCGATCCGGCGGACCGGAATGCCGCGGCGGCGGGCGGCGGCGGCGATCGCGGCCGTGCTCACCCCGAGCCGCTCGCGCTCCGCCTGCCGTCCGAGCCGCTCGAGGTCGGCACCGAAGTCAGGCTCGACGCCAGCGAGGAGCTCGGTGACCACGCGCATGGCAAGCCGGACCAGCCCGGCCGGAACCTCCGAGTCGGCGGGCTCATCCTCCGGGCACTCCGTCATCACGTCGTACCGGCCGTCAGCGCCCGCCCACATCGTCTTTCCGAGATGCACGTCGCGGCCGATCATCCCGGAGAGCTCCAGCGCGACGTGCTCGGTGACGTGCCCGAAATAAGTGCCGCGCGCCATCGCGTCGAGGAAACCGCCTCGCCGACCTGCGGCGCAGTGGTGCCCGGCGAGGCCGGGCAGAAGGGCGGTGAGGCGCTCCGCAAAACCGGCGTACTCAGTGGTCTGCCGCCCGGTGAGCCCGTCGAGTTCCAGCCTGGCAACGCTGGCCGGATTCGCGGCGAAGACGTTTGGCCCGCTCAGGTGCCGCAGGTTAATGAACCGCACGTCTGCTCCTTGGCTTCGAGGTAGTCCGGTCAGTACCTGTCGTGCCCCGGCCCGATGGACGCGGTACGCGACTCGAAGTCGAACAGGCAACCCTGGGGCAGCAAGTGCACCCGCACGTCGAGCAGCGTGATCGGGTCGCCGTCGCCAGCCGCGTGCATCACCGTGGCGTGCTCGCCGTCCACCACCGTCGTGACCCCGCTTCCGATGACCTCGAACCCGGTCAGCCCGACGAGGATCCCGGTGTTCTCGTCCAGCCCTATTCCCAGGTGGTCAGGGTCGAGGGCGACCGCGCTGAGCAGTCGTGGCAGCCTGCCGCGCTCGCCGAAGTGCGTGTCGACCAGGGCCTTCTCCAGCAGGCCCAGGCCAGGTCCGGTGCGGACGGTCGCGGCCGAGACGTCGGGGCCCTCGCCGCCGAGGATCATGGTGCGGCCCATCGCGGTGGCACCCGCGCTGGTGCCGCCCACGATCAGCCCCTCGAGGAGCCGTTCCCGCAGCAGGTCGTTGGTGCGCGAGCCCACTACCGTGCGTAGTCTGGCCTGGTCCCCTCCGCTGAAGAACACCCCGGTGGCGCTGGTCAGCAGGTCGGCCGCATGATCGCTGTCCGCGTCGCCCCGGCCGCGCATCCGCAGCTCGTAGATGCGCTCCACGCCGAGCTTCTCGAATACCTGCTCGTATTCCGCGAGGACCTGCTCGGGCTCCCCGCTCGCGGTCGTGATCAGCACGATCCTGGCCAGGTCGCCGCCGCAAAGCTCCACAAAGCGCTCAAGCAGGCCAGCACCACAGCGCCGGTCCTCGGCGCCGCCGATGATCAGCAGGCGACCTGCGCCCTCGTCGTCCACGCTCTCGCCCCGTCACGGACCCGGCGGTCCACGACGGCTAGCTACCCGCCGTAACCGTGGGTGAATCAGGCGCAGCAGAACTCCATGGTCAAGCCCGGCTCGCCCGCCGAAGGCTCTCTCTCGCGATCAGGGCGACCCGTCGCCCGTGGTGCGCATTTCACGGTCAGCCTGGTGTACCCTCATGGATCACTCGGGCATTTGCGCCTGCGCAGCCCCGCTGGCGCGTCCGGATCGTCAGGGGTTCGCCGTCGTCTAGTCGGGGTCACAGGTCCAAGTGTCAAGTACATCGTCGGTCGGCCGGCACACAGTGCGCAGGCCCGGCACGGAGGTCCTCGACGGGCCCCCGGAAAAGCCGACGACGACTCGTACCGGACCCCCTTGGCTGTGGCTGGTGCCCACCCTCGTCACGTTCGCGCTGATGATGTGGGATATCGGGACCGCCTCGTACTCGCGCGACGAGGCGGCGACGCTGTCCGCCATCCAGCGCCCGTTCGGCGCCCTGTGGGGAATGCTCGGCACCGTCGACGCCGTGCACGGCGCGTATTACGCCTTTCTGGTGCCGTTTGTCAGGCTGTTCAGCGCCAGCGAGGTGGTGACGCGGCTGCCCTCGGCCGTGGGCATGGCGGTCGCGGCTGCGGCGATCTTCGGCCTGGGCCAGCGCCTGGTGTCCACCAGGGCCGGCCTCGCCGCAGGCCTGGTCTTCGCGCTGGTACCGCAGGTCAGCTACTACGGCCAGACCGCGCGCCCCTATGGCATGGCCACCGGTCTTGCGGCCGTCGCCAGCTACCTGCTGGTGCGCGCCATTCAGGCCGCCGACTCAGGGCGGCGGATACGCGGCTGGATGACGGCCTACGGCGTGTGCATCGGCGTGCTCGGCTACATCCACCTGTTCGGCTTGCTGCTCCTCGCCGCTCACCTCTTCCCGGCCGTCAGGACCTGGTGGCGCCACCGTCGAACCGAGGGAGGCGGGCGGCTCAGGGTCGGCTGGCGGTTTGCGGTGGGCTGGCTGATTGCGGTAGTCGTCGGAACCGCCGCGGTGGAACCGGTGATAAAGCTGGGCTCTGAGCAGCGCGGCGTGTCCATGAACTGGGCCAAGGCCCCGTGGCTGGGGGAGGTCAAGGGCCTGGTAAGCCTCATCGGCACCCGGCCGATGGCGGATGTCGCCTTCCTCGCCGTGGTGTGCTCGGTCGCGGTGAGCGCCGCACTGGGGTGGTCCCGGCTGCGCGCAGCCTGGCCGGCCGACCTGCTCGTGCTGTGCTTGCCGTGGCTCGTGCTGCCGCCGGCGATCCTGATCGCCGCGTCGACGGTCACGCCGCTCTACGTCTTCCGGTACGTCATGTTCTGCGTCCCTGCGGGTGCCTTGCTGGTGGGGACGGGCCTGGCGGCGCTGGGCTGGGTTGCCGGGACCGCGGTCCTGGCCGTGCTGGCCGTGCTCGCCGCGCCGTCCCTGGCAGCGGTGCGCACGCCGACCGGGCATGGCGACGCCATCCGGCAGGCGGACCAGATCATCGCCCGCAATATCAAGCCACATGACGTGCTGATGTACTTCACGATCAGCGAGAACATCCAGGTTGCTTATCCGTATGGCATGGACCAGCTCAAGAACATCGAGCTGGCAGAGGGCGCCATACGGTCCGACACCCTGGGCGGGATCTTTGTGAGCGACTCATACGTTGCCCAGCGGCGGGCGAACAAAGCGCAACGGGTGTGGTACGTAGATCTCCTGTCGGGGCACGACAAGAAGCCGCCGACGGAAAAGACGCTGCTGCGGAAGCTGCACTACGTCGCCATCAGGACCTGGAAGCTGACCGGGATGTACCTGGTCCTGTACGCGAAGCGCTGACGCGGCCTGCCCGAAGCAGCGGGAGCCGGGACAGCGGCAACGCGGCGGGCGTTCGCCCGGCGGCACGCCTTTCGGGCTTAGCCATTCTTAATGGCTCACTTGAGCAAACTTAGCGGCTCATCAGGGCAAAGACTGCGCTCGCGCAGGGTGTTCCCGTCGTCCAATGGGCGATGTCGGATAGCGGGGGCGCTCTTTCCATGGCAAGCAGTCCATCGTCGGTCGGCCGGCAAGGGCCGATATCCGGCGTGCAAGCGCCAGCCGAGCAGCGTGGGCCTGCCGACGTGGCGACGGCGAGCGCGCCGTGGTTGTGGGCGGTGCCAGCCTTCGTCACCCTGGCCGTGACCCTGTGGGCAATTCGCACTCCCTCGTACTCGGTGGACGAGACGTTCACGATGTCCGCCGTGCAGCGGCCGTTCGGAGCCCTGCTGCGCATGCTGGCCCACGTCGACGCCGTGCACGGGGCTTACTACGTAGCGTTGTGGCCGCTCGTCCGGCTGTTCGGCGCTGGTGAGCTGGTGGCGCGGCTGCCCTCGGCCGTAGGCATGTCGGTCGCTGCAGCCGCGGTGTTCGGCATCGGCCGGCGGCTGGTGTCCACCCGGGCTGGGCTGGTGGCTGGCCTTGTCTTCGCGGTTGTGCCGGCCATCAGCTACTACGGGCAGACTGCCCGTCCGTACGGCCTGGCCACCGGGCTCGCCGCGATCGCCAGCTACCTGCTGGTGCGCGCGATTCAGGCTGCCGACGCTGGCGACCGCGTGCGTGCCTGGCTGGCGGGGTACGGCGCGTGCCTCGTGGCGCTCGGCTACATCCACCTGTTCGCGCTGCTGCTGGCCGGAGCGCACGCCTTTCCGGTGGCCAGGGCGTGGCGGCGGCATCGCGCCACCAGAGCGGGCAGGCCGCTGGCTGTCGGCTGGACGATCTCGGTCGCGGCCGCGTTCGTGCTGGTCAGCCCCATTGCGGTGGCGGCCCTAGCGCAGGTGGGGGTCGCCTTGCCCGGGGTGAACCCGCCGTGGACGTGGTCGGTCGGCAGCCTGGAGGGCCTGGTCGGCACGAAGGAAATGGCGGCCGTTGCGTGCGTCGTGGCCCTGTGTGCGATAGCCGCCAGTGCTGTCACCCGGCGATCGCGGCCGCTGGCGCCCTGGCCTTGGCCAGCAGACCTGATCGCACTGGCGGTCCCGTGGCTCGTGCTGCCGCCGGCGATACTGATCGGCGCTTCGCAGTTGTCGCACGTGTACGTGTTCCGGTACGTCGTGTTCTGCGTGCCCGCCGTCGCGCTGCTGCTTGGCGCTGCCGCCTCGGCGCTCGGCTGGCTGCCGAGCACCGCTGTGATCGCGGCCCTGAGCGTGCTCGCCGCTCCCACGCTGCTGGCGATCCGCACGCCGACCGGACACGACAGCGACTTCGGCCTGGCGGACGAGATCATCGCCAGGAACATGCGGCCGGGCGACGTGCTCATGTACACAACGCTGCGCGAGCCGGTGCAGATGGCCTACCCGTACGGGATGCGCGAGCTCAGCAACGTCGAACAGGTCAAGACGCCGGCTGAAGCGGACTCGCTCGGCGGGACGTTCGCGTCGCCGGCAGTGGTCTGGTGGCGGGTCATCGACGCGCCAAGGGTGTGGGTCGTCCAGCTCACGTACGGCAAGGCGCTTCGGAAGATGGGCAAGGAACCGGGACTGCTGAAGACGCTCGGCTTCAAGCTGGCCGCGATCTGGCGCCTCACCGGGATCTGGATCATGTTGTACAGCCAGCGATGATGGATCGGGCAGCGTCGTCGGCAGACATGGCCATTTGGCCTTTCTTGTCATGGCCTTTCTTGTTATAGCCTTCTTAGCGTCGTTACCGCCTGCTGTCCCGCAGGTGGTGTCGTGCAACGGGGTCGGATGCCGAGGGCGCAGTTTCCATGGCACGCAGTTCAACGTCTTCCATGGCACTCAGTTCATCGGCGGTCGGCCGGCCAGAGGCGTTAGCTGGCGCGCAGCCGCCAGCTGAGCAGCCCGCGCCTGCCGAGGCGGGCAAGGCCGGTCAGCCGTGGTTGTGGGTCGTGCCTGCGTTCGTCACGCTGGCGGTGACGCTCTGGGCGATCCGGACTCCCTCGTACTCGATGGACGAGACGTACACGATGTCCGCCGTGCAGCGCCCGTTCGGTGCGCTGCTGAGCATGCTTGCCCACGTCGACGCCGTGCACGGCGCGTACTACGCGGTGGTGTGGCCGCTCGTCTGGCTGTTCGGCCCGGGTGAGCTGGTAACCCGGCTGCCCTCGGCTGTGGGCATGTCCATTGCCGCGGCGGCGGTGTTCGGCATCGGCCGGCGGCTGGTGTCCACCCGGGCGGGGCTTGCGGCCGGCCTGATCTTCGCGGTTCTGCCGGCAGTGAGCTTGTACGGGCAGACCGCCCGTCCCTACGGTCTGGCTGCCGGGCTGGCCGCGATCTGGCGCCTCACCGGGATCTGGATCATGTTGTACA
>JASIGS010000312.1 GCA_030052355.1 Streptosporangiaceae bacterium
CGGCGACGACGTGAACGCCATAGCCGGCCGCCTGGCTGAGGCGACAGCCGGCCGGGTGGACCTGGTGCTTGACCCGGTCTGGGGCCGGCCAGCCGAGGCAGCGATGCGCGTCCTGTCCCCGCACGGCCGCCTGGTCAACCTTGGCTCGTCGGCGGGGCCGCTGGCGAGCTTCTCTTCCGCGGCGCTCCGCAGCGGCACGCAGGCGGTGCTCGGCTACACCAACAACGCGCTCAGCCTGCCGCAGAAGGCCGAGGCCCTGCGCGAGATCCTGGCCCGCGCGGCCACCGGGCAGATCACCGTCGACCACGAGCCGATGCCGCTCGAGCAGGCGGCGGCCGGGTGGGGGCGCACCGGGCAGCCGCCTTACCGCCGGGCGGTACTGGTCCCCTGAGCCGCCCGCTGTTGCATAGGCTCATGCCGTGACCGGCTTGCCGTGGCTGCGCGTGGCAGGCCAGCACATCGTGACCCAGGCCGACGAGCCGGTCCTGCTGCGCGGGGTCGGCGTCGGCGGCTGGCTGAACATGGAAAACTTCATCACCGGCTATCCCTCCACTGAGTCGCTGCAGCGCGCGGCCATGCGGCAGGCGATGGGTGAGGAGGCCTACCAGGCCTTCTTCCGCCAGTTCACCGAGTCCTTCTTCGGCGACGCGGACGCGCGGTACCTGGCGTCGCTCGGCGCGAACTGCGTGCGGGTACCGGTGAACTACCGGCTCCTGGCCGATGACGCGGAGCCGCTGCGCGTTCGGGACAGCGGACTGTCCTGGCTTGACCGGGCGGTCGGCACGTGCGCGGCGCACGGTTTGTATGCGGTCCTGGATCTGCACGCGCTGCCGGGCGGCCAGAACGCGCACTGGCACAGCGACAATCCCACGCACCGGGCCGGTTTCTGGGAGCAGCGTGACTTCCAGGACCGGGTCGTGGCGCTGTGGGAGGCCATCGCGCGGCACTTCAGCGGCAACCCCGCGGTCGCCGGCTACAACCCCATCAACGAGCCCGCAGACCCGACCGGCGCAGTGATCGGGCCGGTCTATGCACGGCTGGCCAGCGCCATCCGGGAGGTGGATCCGCGGCACATCCTGTTTCTCGACGGGAACCGCTACGGCACCGACTTCTCCGCGCTCGGCGACGTGCTGCCCAATACCGTCTACGCCGTGCACGACTACGCGCTCCCGGGAATCGCGGCCGGCAGCGCCTACCCGGGTACCACGCGCGGCCGGTGGTTTGACCGCCAGGTGGTGGAGCAGACGTTTCTCGATCGCACCGAATTCATGCGGCAGACCGGCACGCCGGTGTGGGTCGGTGAGTTCGGCCCGGTCTACACCGGAGACCGGGCCCAGGACGAGATGCGGTATGCGCTGCTGCGCGATCAGTTGCAGATCTACCGCGAGCACGGGGCCAGCTGGTCCCTGTGGACTTACAAGGACCTCGGTCTGCAAGGCCTCGTCACGGTACCGCCAGGCAGCCCGTACGTGCAGCGCATCACTCCCGTGCTGGCGAAGAAGCGCCGCCTCGGCACCGACTCCTGGGGCGGTGACGACAGCGGAGTACGGCACATCCTCGCGCCGATCGAGCAGCTTTTCGCCGAGGAGTTCGCCGGCTTCGACCCGTATCCGTGGGGAGCACGGCCGTGGATCGCCCGGATCGTCCGGGAGATATTGTTCGGCGAGCCGCTGGCCGAAGAGTTCGGGCGCAGCTTCGCCGGCCTGAGCCCGGCAGCAGCAGCCGAGCTGGCCAGGTCGTTCGCCTTCCCGGCTTGTGTCCGGAACGAGCGGCTGGCCGCGCTGCTGCGCGAGGACCTGACGGGCTCGCCTGAGGGGGCCACCGGTGAGCACTAGCGAGCCGGCCAGGCCACGGCGCTACGCCGTGGTCGGGACCGGCGCCCGCGCCGGGCTCTACATCGACGCACTGGCGCACAAGTACGCCGACCGGGGCGTGGTGACGTCCTGGTGCGAGCCGAACCCGATCCGGATGGACTACTACGACCGCGTCATGGCGACAGCGGCCCTGCCGCCCCCGGCCCGGTATCTGCCGGCTGAGTTCGGGCGGTTGCTGGGCAGTCACCGGCCTGACGCGGTCATCGTGACCTCCCCGGACCACACCCACGCCGGCTACGCGGCCCAGGCTCTGCTGGCCGGCTGCGATGTCATCCTGGAGAAGCCGGTCGCCACGACGCCAGCGGGCGCGCGGATGCTCGCCGACGCGGCGGGCACTGCGGCCGGCACGCTGACGGTGACCTTCAACTACCGGTACGCTCCGCGGAACAGCGCACTGCGCCAGGTCATCGCGGCGGGCACCATCGGCCGGGTCACGTCCGTGCACTTCGAGTGGGTCCTGGACACCGTGCACGGCGCCGACTACTTCCGCCGCTGGCACCGCGAAAAGCCGGCCAGCGGCGGGCTGCTCGTGCACAAGGCGAGCCACCACTTCGACCTCGTGAACTGGTGGATAGGCGACTACCCGGCGACCGTGTACGCACGCGGCGCGCTCCAGTTCTACGGCGCGCAGAACGCCAGCAGGCGCGGCCTGCCTGCGCGGCCGGAGCGTTCCGCGGGCGCCGCCGGGCTGGCTTCCGACCCGTTCGCGCTGGACCTGGCCGCCGACAGCACACTCCGCGGCCTCTACCTGGAGGCTGAGTCGCAGGACGGCTACATTCGCGACCGCGACGTCTTCAG
>JASIGS010000313.1 GCA_030052355.1 Streptosporangiaceae bacterium
CGCGGCCACGGCCAGCCGGTCCCGGCTGAGCCACCCCGCGCCTGCTACCCCGCGATCCACTGATGCCACCCCCTCGGCTGGCTCGCCGCGGCCTCCGAGCTCAGGCAAGGTCGCTTCCTGATCTGCTCCCCTCCGTGCTAACACAGCATGAGCGCGGCGCGACTGCCAGGGTCTAAAGTCATGCGGAATCCATGCGATTCCGCTTCTCAGCGGTCGCGGGCCCGTCGGCCCGCGCCGGCTAGGAGGGGTCTCGTACCTGGCCGTTCGCCGCTGCTGCGCCGCTGCCGGGCACCGTGTTGGTCCTGGTCGGGGTGCGGTCCGTGGCCAGCATCCCCCCGATGAGCCGGCGGATGGCAGGCCCGGTCGCCACGAACGTGGCCAGGCACACGGCGGCCAGCAGGGCATACGGCACGAAGTCCGTCGTGGCCTGCGCGATGGCACCACCGGCGGCCGCAGCGACGGCCTGCCCGGTCGCCCACGACAGGTTGCCAAGGCCGAAGGCCAGGCCCTGGTTCAGTTTCAGTCGGTCGGCGCCGCCGCTCAGCAGGGTCATCGCTGGCGTGAACATCACGCCGTAGCTGGGCATCCCGAGGATCAGCAGCGCGATGAGCGCACCGGCCGGGGCCAGCACCGGCGCGAGCAGGCTCACCGCGACGGCCACGATCAGGCAGATCCGGACCGGCACGAGCGGCCCCCGCCGGTCTGACATGCGGCCGGTCACCGGCGCGAGGCTGGCCTCGATCGCGGCCGAGGCCAGGAAGGTGCCGCCGATCAGCGTGGCGCCGACCCCGAGCCGCGCGAGCCGCAACGGCGCCAGCACGTCGATGACCCCGAAGGCCAGCCCCGCCAGCAAGTGCAGCCACATGCCCGAGCTGATGCCGACGTCGCGCAGGGCCGGCCAGGCCTCCCGCAGTCCCTGACTCTCTTCGGCCCGCTGCGGGCTCGGTACCGCGAACGCGGCGATCATGAGAGCCACGCCGGCCACTCCCGCACCCGAGAAGGCCGGGCCGGTTCCTACTTTGCTGGCGATCGCGCCCAGCACCGGGCCGAGCAGGGCCCCGCCGACCGCGGCGCCCATGGCGCTGCCGAGCATCTCTCCCCGGCGAGCCGCGGGAGCCGTCGTCGCTAGCCAGGCCAGTCCGCCCGCCCAGGTGCAGGCGCCGGCCAGGCCCTGGACGAACCGCGCGCCGTCCAGCAAGGCGGGCGCCGACGACCAGCCGAATACGAACGTCGACGCGCTCATCAGCGTCAGGCCGAGCAGGACCACCAGCCTGTCACCCAGCCGCGACACCAGCAGCCCGCCGGGCAGCGCGCCGACCAGCGTGCCGAGCGGATAAGAGGCGACCAGCAGCCCGGCGCCGGCCTTCGACAGCCGTGCGGCGTGGGCGTAGTGCGGCAGCAGCGGGGTCAGCGCGGTGAAGAACAGCGTGTCGACCAGCACGAGCGCGCAGACGAAGACGAGCAGTGCACGGACCCCGGGCGGCAGACTCGGCCGGCTCCCAGTCACCATCGTCCCCCATGAGCCAGCACGGACCAGACGCTACCGCACGGACGATGCGGACCGGCCACCGCGAAGCGCCGCGGGCCGCCCACACCGCGTGGCCGAGCACGAGCCGGCATGGGTCATCATGGCGATAGGAGAAGCCGAGATTCGAAGGGCACCGATGATGCGGTGGACTCGCGCTGGACTGCTCGCGGCCGGCCTAGCTTCGGCGGTAGCGGTCCTGGCCGGATGCTCGGGCACGGGTGGAGCGGCCAGTTCCCCGGCCCAGCAGGGCGCGGCCGCCGGGTCGCCTCAGGTGTCGTCGCCGGCGCAGCCGTCCCCGGCCGGAAGCAGCGCACCGGCATCGGGCACAGGGGCAACGACACCGGCCGGTGCGCACTCGACCGGGACTGCCGCCCCCGACTCCAGGAAGCCGGTGACGCCGACGTGCCAGGACCTGTCGACCAACATGGTCGCGGAAGTGATCGGCAGGCAGCCAGGCACCGCCGCCGCCACCAGCACGCCGATCTTCTCGCCGACTCCGACCACGGTCCTGGTCTGCGTCTATGGCTCGCAGAGCAACGAGCTCGTCCACGGCACGGCGGTCACGGGGTCGGCCGTGAAAACGCTGCTCGCCGGCCTGCAAGGCGGCTCCGCTGCCTGCCCGGCGAACCGCTCCCTGTACGCGGTGGTCCAGAACGAGACCGCTGTCAGCCAGACCGCCTGGGTCGACCTTGCCGACTGTGCCCGGGTGCTGCGCCCGGACAACACCGTCGGCCAGGCGTCCGCGGCCGCACTGAAGATCATCGACGCCGCCGCGGTCCGTCGCTAGACGGACCTGGAACTGAGGTGTGAACCGCTAGTCCGGCTATAGCCGGACTAGCGGTTCACGGCGGCCGGAGCGGCGGTGCTTTTCGGCGTGTATGTGAGTACCACGACGCCGCTGTCGAACACCCTGGTGCCGGTTAGCTCGAACTGGGCCCCATCGACCCCGTCGAAGAGTCGCTGACCGGGCGGGCTGGACACGGGGATGATCCACAGCCGTAGCTCGTCAAGCAGTCCGTGCTCGATGAGCATGGCGTCCAGACGACCCGTTCCATACTTGAGAAGGTAGTTGCCAGGCTGCCGCTTGAGCGCCGCGACGTTGCCAGCGACATCACCCGACAGGGGGCTGGCGTTCCAGCCGAGCGAGGTCAGCGTGGTCGACGGGACGTACTTCGGGATCGCGTTCATCCGCTCGACGAAGTCGTCCGTCGGGCCGTGCCCGCCGGCGGCCATGCTCAGGTAGCCGGCCGAGAGCCCCTCGTAGGTCTTGCGGCCGAGCAGCAGCGCGTCCGCGCCGAACAGCAGGTCCCTGAGGTACGCGTCCTGGTCTGGCCCGTTCAGGTAGGGCGGGCCCCAGTCCTGCGGCGCGCTGATGTCCCCGCCGAGCGT
>JASIGS010000005.1 GCA_030052355.1 Streptosporangiaceae bacterium
GCCAACCGCACGATGGTCGTGCCCGCGGGAGAGCTAGATCGTGATCTTTCCCAGGGCTACCCCGCCGGCCGCCGCTCGCGCCCGTATCGCGAGCCGGTGCTGCAGCGATGGCTCTTCAGCCGGCGGCTCCTGGCGGTGCTCGCCGTTCTGCTCCTCGCGGTGGCGGCGTGGTGGCTGGTTGCGGGCCGGTATACCGCCGTGCCGTCTCTCGCCGGCCGGACCGTGGCAGCTGCCCGTGACGTCCTGCGCGCCGACGGCCTCGTCGTGAGGTCGGCCAGCGCCAGGCACAGCGACACGGTTCCGGCCGGCGACGTGATCGCGACCGACCCGTCCGCGGGGTCGCGGGTGACCCACGGCGGGACCGTCACGATCGTGCCCTCCCTCGGCCCGGTGCTCGCGACCGTGCCAGCGGTGACCGGACAGCAGCTGGCGCAGGCCGACCAGAACCTGCGGGCGGCTGGCCTGACCCCCGGGAACCCCACGTACGAGACATCGACCAGCATCGCGGCGGGCATCGTGATCTCGACGACCCCGATCGCTTACCAGCAGTGGCCGGAGAACAAGCCGGTACAGCTCATCGTCAGCTCCGGCCAGCCGCTGCCCAGCTTTGTCGGCCAGCAGCTCTCAGCCGCGCAGGCCGCCGCCGCGGGCGGAGGCTACTCGATCCAGCAGCAGACCGCCGCCGGCGCCACCCAGCCCCAGGGCACGATCGTCAACCAGTCACCGGCGGCAGGCACGCCGATCACCGCGGGCGAGGTCGTCACCGTGTGGGTGTCCGCCGGGCCGCCAGGGGTGAGCGTTCCTGACGTCGACGGCATGAGCGCTCAGCAGGCCACCCAGACGCTCCAGCAGGCCGGGTTCCAGGTGAACGTCGTCACCGGCCTGTTCGGCTCGACGGTGACGAGCTACTCGCCTCAGGGCAGCGCGCCATCCGGCTCGACGATCACCATCACGATCGGGTACACGCTGTAGCGAATCGTCATCCGCCGGGGCGTGGCGCGGGTGTTGCGGTGCCGTGCCTCGGTCACAGGGCCGGGCCCTCGCCTTCCACTTCCTGATACGAATACCGCTGCTCGCGCCAGGGATCAGCGACGTTGTGGTAGCCGCGCTCCTCCCAGAAGCCGCGCCTGTCGACGGTCAGGTACTCGATCGCACGGACCCACTTCACGCTCTTCCACGCGTACAGGTGCGGGACCGCGAGCCGCAGCGGGAAGCCGTGCTCCGGACTGAGCGCGGCACCGTCGCGGTGGGTCGCGAAGATGGTGCTCTCGGCAGCGAAGTCGCCGATCCGCACGTTCGCGCTGTAGCCGAAGTCGGCCCAGATCATCACGTGCGTGGTGGCGGGCGCGGGCGGGAACCGCGACATCAGGTCGAGGGCGAGCACGCCGGCCCAGCGGACGCCGGGAACCGTGAACTTGGTCACGCAGTGGAAATCCGCGAGCACCTCGCTGACCGGCAGCGCGCACACGTCTGCCCAGCGCAGGCTGGCCGGTGCGCCGGACTCGGTCGCGCCGAAGACACGCAGGTCCCAGGTGTCCTCATGGAACGCCGGAACCGGCCCGTAGTGCAGGACCGGCATCGTTCTCGGGACGTACTGGCCCGGCGGTAGCTGCGGCTTCCCGGCCGCGTCGGCCTCCGGCCGGCCGGCCTTAGGGGAGTTGGCCGTCAGCGCTGCCCGGGACCGGGGATCTGCACCGCTGCCGCGGTGCGCACCGGTGCCGGGCTCCGTCATCTCCAGCTGACCCGCCCCTTTCCCGCGGACACGCGGACTTCCGCTCGGCGCGACCGCCGCGACATCGACCCTCTCGCAGGTGCAGCCATCTTGCCACCCGTCGGACGCGAACTCCCGGGCCCACCCGGGGATATGCGACCCGCGGCCGTGCGCTAAGCTACTCGCCGTGCGTAGTGGCTATTGGTTTGGCTTCGGCTACCGACCCGGCCCAGGGACGGTCGCCCGTCAGACTGTGCGCTGACGCAGCAGACCTGCTAGAGCCCCGGGCCGAACGGCCCGGGGCTTTATTCATGTGGCAGGGCTCTACTCGCGTGACTGCAAGGAGGAAGCGATGGTAGTGGTGATGGCTCCCGAGGCCACCCAGGAGGACATCGACGCGGTCGTCGGGCTGGTGAACAGCGCGGGCGGCGAGGCGTTCGTCAGCCGCGGCGTATCCCGCACGATCATCGGCCTGGTCGGCGACGTCGAACAGTTCGGCGCCTTGAACCTGCGCAGCTACCGTGGCGTCAGCGACGTCGTTCGCATCTCGGTTCCCTACAAGCTCGTCAGCCGGGAGCACCACCCCAGCCGGTCGGTGATCACGGTGGGCGGCGTGCCGATCGGGCCCGGCACGATGACCATGATCGCCGGGCCGTGCACGGTCGAGAACCCGGAGCAGACGCTGGAGGCCGCCCTGATGGCAAAGGCCGCGGGCGCGTCGATGCTGCGCGGCGGCGCCTTCAAGCCGCGGACGTCGCCGTACGCGTTCCAGGGACTCGGCGAGGCGGGCCTGCGCATCCTCGCCGACGTGCGGGCGGAGACCGGGCTGCCCGTGGTGACCGAGGTCATCGATCCCGCCATGGTCGACCTCGTCTCCTCCTACGCCGACATGCTGCAGGTCGGCACCCGCAGCATGCAGAACTTCGCGTTGCTGCAGGCCGTGGGTTCCGCCGCGAAGCCGGTGCTGCTCAAGCGGGGAATGAACGCCACGATCGAGGAGTGGCTCATGGCCGCTGAGTACATCGCGCAGCGCGGCAACCTGGACATCGTGCTGTGCGAGCGCGGCATCCGCACCTTCGAGACAGCCACCAGGAACACCCTGGACATCAGCGCGGTGCCGGTGGCGCAGCGGCTTTCCCACCTGCCGGTCATCGTTGACCCGTCGCATTCCGGCGGGCGGCGCGACCTGGTGCTCCCGCTGAGCCGGGCGGCCGTGGCAGTCGGCGCCGACGGACTCATCATCGACGTGCACCCGCACCCCGCAGCCGCGATGTGCGACGGCGACCAGGCTCTGACCGGCGACGACATCCGCGAGCTCGGTCAGATGGCGAGCTCGATGCCGCCGCTGCTCGGCCGCACGCTGACGCCGGCGCCGCAGCCCGCAGGGGTCGCGTGACAGGCCGCTGCGACTGGCACCTGTTCCGCGCCAGGCGCGTTCTGCGTGGCAAGCGTCGCTGCTGAAAAGTGCCCTGAGTGCAGGTGGACTGCGCCGGTGGCGAGGGTAAACAACCTGGCAAGGAAGTGCAGTGTGCCGGTGTGAGCCGACCGCGACACCAGGCACGGCTGCCGATTCCTGGCAGCTAGAACTCCGTTTTCCAGGTATCTTGTGCAAATCTTGACTTAAGCGTTGCGCACTTGCGAGGAAGCGGAGCCGGGTACCACCGGAGACACTGATGGTGAGGAAGCGCCGCACGGCGGCCATCGTCGCGGGTCTCACGCCGGTGGTGGCACTGGGCACCTTCGCCCGCGCCGCCACCAGCGATCGGCCACCCGCGGTTACGTCGTCGGTGTCAGCGGTGACGTTCCCCCGGCATTACGGCGGCGCCGGGAACGCGTCCGGCTACTCGGCCATTGTCGTGACGGGCAGCCGCTCGGCCTGGGTCTTCGGCGGCACCAACCCGGGCGGCCCGAGTTCGCCGGTGGCCGCGCGCTGGGACGGTAAGAAGCTCACCCCGTCGGCGCTGCCAACAGGGCTGAGCGGCTTCATAGGCGCCGCCAGCGCCTCCTCACCTGACAATGTCTGGGCGGTCAGCTTCTACGGCCGGTACGCACTGCACTGGAACGGCCGGACGTGGCAGGTCGCCAGGCGCTGGTCACACGGGCAGATCACCGGAGTGCTCGCGGTCAGCCCGCACGACGTGTGGGTGTTCGGCAGCACGTCGACTGGGTCGCGCGGCGTTGGCACGTGGCACTTCGACGGGCGGTCCTGGACGGCGGTGCACGGGCTCCCCGGCGAGATCTACCAGGCCACCCGGTGGCACCACGACATCTGGGCGATAGGAGTCGGTCCGCGTGGTGACCAGATCGTGCGCTCCGACGGCAAGACGTGGCGCCGGATGCGCACCGGTCGCGAGCTGACCGGTCTGGCGCCGGAAAGCATCGTGGCGGTGTCCAGCCGGGACGTCTGGGTGCTCGGCGAGTCCGTAGGCCCGGCGGCCAGCGGACGCCTTGTCCTCCTGCACTGGAACGGCCGGCGGTGGCGGCGGCTCGAGACCAAGCTGCGCGCCTGGGCCGGGCAACTCGCCGCGGGACAGCAGGGCGGCGTGCTGGTCACTGCCACCGCGCTCGGCTCGCCCGACGCCGGCCTGATCCTTCAGGTGTCCGTGCTCGGCAAGATCGCGCACATCACGGTCCCGACGAGGCTGAGCAGCGGCGTCAGTGACGTGGCACTTGCGCCCGGCGGGCGGCAGCTGTGGGCCACCGGCGGCGTGCTGACCCAGCTCGGCGGCAACGCGGACTTCTGGGTGCTGCCCGCCACCAGGTCCCGGTCACCCAGGTCGGCCACCGACCTCGACGGCGACTGACAGCGCTGTCAGGCCCGGCCTGGCGTGTGCTCCTGCGCCGCCCTGGCAAGTTCCTCAGCTAGGTCGTCTGCGTCGAGCCGCGCCTCGATCTTCCGCAAGTCCTCGATCCTTGCCCTGGTCTCCACCTGGCGCGGTGTCAGCAGCGAGCAGCAGTCCTGGTCAGGCAGCTCCGAAATGGAGAGCGTGGCGATCCTGCGGGCCTCGCTGATGATCTCCGCCTTGTCCAGCCCGATGAGCGGCCGCAGGATGGGCAGCGACACCGCGTCATCCAGTGCCGTGATGTTGGTCAGGGTCTGGCTGCTCACCTGGCCGAGCGAGTCACCGGTCACGAGTGCCCCTGCCCGCAGCCGCCTGGCCATCGCGGCCGCGGTCTTGAGCATGAGCCGGCGCTGGGCCACGATCTGCAGCCGCCCGGCACCGGAGCTGGCCAGGGTCCGCTGAGCGTTGCCGAATGGCACGACGAACAGGCGGGAGTCCGACTGATAGCGATCGAGCTGCCTGGCGAGGCCGTAGGCCTTGTAGACCGACTCGGGCCCCGTCAGCGGCATCCCGGAGAAGTGCAGGAAGCTGCAGCGCAGGCCACGGCGGATCATGCGGTAAGCGGCGACCGGCGAGTCGATGCCGCCGGACATCAGGACCAGTGCCCGGCCGCTCATCCCTACCGGCAGCCCGCCCTGGCCCGGCCAGCCCTGGGTGAAGACAAAGACCTCGTGCTGATCCACCTCGACGAACACGGTGCTGTCCGGCGAACGTAGGTTCACCGGGTAGCCGTAGTCCTGCTGGATCCGGCTGCCGATCCGCACCGCCAGCTCGGCAGAGGTCAGCGGGAACCGCTTGTCCCTCCGCCTGGCCCGTACCGCAAAGGAGCCCTCGCAGCCCGCGGCGAGCCGGGCCGCCGCCTCGATCGCGGCATCCGGATCCTTCGCCACGCGAACCGCCCGGCATACCCGGGCGACTCCCATGACGTAGCGCATCCGCTCGGCCACCATGTCGGCCGCGGTCTCCGCCTCGTCGGCGCTGCCCTCGCCCGTGCCGCTGACCCGCAGCACGATCACGCCCTCTCGCTGCCAGACACGCACCTCGAGGCCCAGGTCGCGCACGGCGCGGCGGATGTTGTCGTGCAGCAGCCGCTCGAATTGCTGCCGGTTGCGGCCTTTCAGCACGATCTCGCCGAGCTTCAGCAGCACGCACGGCTCGCGCAGGTCCCCCGCGACTGGCCCGTGGCCTCCGGTGACCGCGGGCGCAGCGGACGTGCCGATACCGGAGTTGGAAACGTGCAGCACAGACATCACCTCAGTCTGCCACCTCGGCGGCACGGCCGCCGCCGCGCCAAACGGCGCAAGCCAGTGACAGGGCTAGGACACCGACAAAGACGGCTGAAAGCCGGGAAGCGCCGTCAATCGTCGTCTCGGTAGCGCGCTGAGAGTATCCGTATGGATACTGACAGTGAACAATTCCACGTTAAGGACGCGATCGAGAATGGCATCCTGCGCACGATGCGGGCGGCCGGCGCAGCCCGGCACGAGGTCCTGCTTAGCTTGTACCGCCAGCTCATCCTCGCCGAGCCAGACGCGTGTTCCCGCTGTCGTCAGGCCGTACGTCCTCTTCCACGGCCGCTTAGCACGCCCTCCGGCACTGGCGCTCGCCGCGCCCGGCATCGCCGCGCCCGGCATCGCCGCGGGCTGGGCTGCCGCCGCTAGCGGGCCGATCGTCCCGGGGAGGAGCGGGCAGCAGCTAGCCCAGCGGACTGCGGCTGGTCAGCCCCCGCCTGCCGTCCCCCGCCAGGCAGGCCCCGCCGTCGCAGTTCCCGACGTTGCGGTCCCCCGCCAGGCAGGCGCCTCCGTGGCCGACCCCTCCGTGGCAGGCCCTGGCGTGGCAGGCCCGGGCGTGGCAGGACCGCGCAGCGCCGCAACTCCCGGCCCGGCGGGTCCGGGCTTGGCAGGCTCAGACCCCGCCTCCCCGCCCGGCGCGACCCGGACGCAGAACCCGTGGCTTGGCAAGCAGCCGAACGGGAGGTGGACGGTGATCACGGCTGCCGCCGCGGTCGTCGTCATCGCGGCGGGAGCCGTGACGCTGATCGAGCACGGCCACGCGCCGGCCCGGCCGACCGGGGGCACGACCGCGCGGCCGTCCGCGCAGCCGGG
>JASIGS010000314.1 GCA_030052355.1 Streptosporangiaceae bacterium
GCATCCGCCGGGCGCTGCGCGTCGTGCCGCCGGAGCGGCTGATGGTCAACCCGGACTGCGGGCTGCGGCACGTGCCGCTCGCCGTAGCGCGGGCGAAGCTAGCCGCCATGGTCGCGGGCGCCGCCAAGGTAAGGGCAGAGCTCGGGCTGGCGCAGGCAACCTCGGACGGCCCCGCGCCGGAAGCCGCGACGCCCCCCGCCGATGACCCGGTTCAAGCCAGCGCCGCAAACGGCAGGACCGCCAAGGCATCGACTGCCAAGAAGGCCTGAAGTGCTTGATGAACGTCGTTTGCAGGCACCGGTTGGCTAGCTGCTCGGGAGCCGTTAGGTCACCAAGTCGTAGTTCTTCCAGAGCTTCAGCCTGACGCACACCGCTAGCACGTCGCCAGCTGCGTGTCTAGCCGCACCGCGGTTGGTGCCGTGCAACGCCCTGGCCAGTTCGCGCATGGCGTCATCTAGCGCGGCGAGACCGGACAGCGGTGCTCTCTCGATTTCCCTGACATACGGTTCACCGAGATACGACGGCGTCCGCGCTCCGCGACCCAGCATCGGGACTGTCGCAACGGCCGGCAGAACACCGGAAAAGTTTTCCAGCGCGAAGTGTCCCACCGTGGCGCAGCTGCTCCTCGCCGCCGTGAGGTCGGCCGCGGAGCGGCTTGGCGAGGAACAGGCACTCGCCAGCGTGGCTGCCGCAGCCAGCACCGCGAGTGTGCTCAGCCATTGCCGGACTCTCACATCGATCAACCTGCCTCAGGCACACGGCAGCGTCAAGCTCGGCTCGCGGCCGAGGCTGCTGACGGCGGCTAGGATTTGGAGTGTGGCGAGTTCCTTAGTCCGCCGACTGTACGCCGCGTGGCGGCGGTGGCCTTGGCGGGCCCGCTATGGCGCAGATAGTCAATCCGCAGAGCGCGCACATCGGCTGGAGGCAGCGCTCGCAGAGCGCCAGGCCGCCAGGGAGTCGTTCAGGCGCCGCTGGGGCGGCTACGCGTGCCACATGCCGAACGAGCCGTACTACGACTGGCTCGCCCCGGCCCGCAAACGATCTCAGTGACGGTGCGCGCTCCGCGGCCGTCTCCGTCGTGCGCTGCCCGGTAAAGCGTCGCCTGAGGGCAGGACAAGGCTGCTAAGAGCGCGGCTCAGGATGTCGCGGTGCTAGCTCACACCGGGTACGGCTCGGCTGTCGTGGTGTAGCTGCGGCCGTGGGGAAGGCGCCAGGTGAGCAGACCGGGGCGGATCATCTGAACATGCCAGCCGGGTTGCTGCTTGAGGCGGTGGTGGTGCCGGCATCCTGGCTGCAAGTTACAAGTGCAGGTCCGCCCGCCTTGATCGTAGGGCTCGATGTGGTCGAGATCGGATTGCTGAGCGGGGCGACGGCAGCCGGGCGCGGTGCAGCTGGGATTGAGAACCCGGACGAGGTGTGCGAGCTTGCGGCCTGGCCGGTAGCGAGGCGTTTGCATCGCATGGTCACAAGACGCGCCGGGCTCGAGCCAGTGGATCGTCAGTTGGTGTAGCCAGTCGCGGACCGGAGCGAGCACTGGCGGCGCGGGACCGCCGCCAGACGGCGGGCCGGTAGCTCCGGTGGCGTGAGCGCTGCTACCGCTCTCGGCTGGCGGACCGCTGTGCGGGCCGGGTGCTGCGTGGTTGCCTTCCCGTCCGGCTCTGCGCGGCGGATCGCTGGCGCAAGCGTGACCGAGGGGTTGGCCGTCAGCGGTGGTGACTGTGACGCAGTACTGGGTGCCGGGCTGGTCGGCCAGCCGGTCGGAGAGGTAGCGGCAGGTCCAGGCGTCGGCTGGACCGTAGCCGGTGACCTGACCGGGCCGGTTGCTGAGGCCCAGCCAGGCCGAGAGCGGCATGGTGAGGTTGATGGTGCCGCGTAGCCCCGACGGCCAGGCGATCGCGGGCTGCTGGGTGCACCCGCCGTCGGCGTCCGCCCCGCCGACCTGGCCGGAAGCGTCTGCGGACTCGGACTCGGACTCGGACTCGGACCCGGGCTCGCGCGAGTTGGGCTCGCCTGGGCAGGCGGCGCCGGAACCGGAAGCATCAGGCGTCGTGAGTTCGTTGTCAGCCGATGACCGCTGGTCTTCGTCGGCCGCGGACCCGGGTTCAGGCTCATTGGCAGGAGCCGCCTGGAACACGGTCGCCGGGTCGCGGCCCGAGAGCAGCGCCAGGTAGACGCGGGCGCGGATCTGGTTGAGTCCCCCGGGGGCGCCGGCTTTCTTGCATGCCTGAGCCAGCGCGGTGAGGTGACGGCTCGCGGCCAGAACTCCGGCGGGCGGCAGTTCCCGGCCGGCCAGCACGGCGTTGCCCGACGGCTCGCCCCAGATCTCTATCCGTGCGTCGCCCTGGGCGGCGGCCTGGCGGCGGCGGATCGCGGCGGGGTCGGCGGCCATAACGGCGCGGCGCAGCCGGGCGCGGAGCTGGGTGACAGTCAGCCCGGCGGCGCCGAGCATGACGCTCGTCGCTAGGCAGTTGGCAAGCAGGGCATCCAGCAGGGCCAGTTCATCGACGAACGTCTTGGCTCGGGCCAGGTCGATCTGGCCAGCGGTCAGCGCACCGCGGACTGCCTCGAGCCGTCCGACTCCCGCAGCGAGTGCCGCCCAGTCGCCGGCAGCGTGGCCGGTGAGGGTGAGGGCCGCCGCGATCTCGGCGGCGGCACGCTCACCGGGGTGTGGCCCTAGCCCTTCCGGCTCGGCGAGCCGACGACAGGTGAGCTCCCTGACTGCTTGCAGTTCCATAGCCGCTTGCCAGGACTGCACGCGGCGCGCGGCCCGCATCACGCCGACGAGTTCGTCGTCGGTCAGCTCGTTCATCCTGCCGCTAGCTTGCCCGGTGAGGCTGGCCAGCACCTCGCACGGCGTCATGGTGTCAGCGGGACCGCCGGCCTCGAACCCGGCCCGGCCGTACTTGGGGGTCAGGACATTCCGGTCGCGGGCGAAGTCGGCGGTTGTCTCGTGCGGCACATCGTCATCTTCGACATCGCGCACGGGTATGAAGTCCAGCCACGACAGCACTCGTCCGCGACCGCGCGGCAGCCGCGTCCTCCGCTTCGGCTGTTGTTTCGCGGCTGATCCAGCAGCGCCCGGCTTGTCCGGCGCGTCACCGGCGGCCGGCTTGTCCGGCGCGTCGACGGCGGCTGGCTGGTCGGGGCTATCGGCGGTGACGGCGCTGGGCTGCTCGGCGGCGCCGGTCGCGGGCTGGTCGGCGGTGCCGGCTGCGGGCTGCTCGGCGGTGCCGGCGGAAGCGCTGCGGCGGTCGGCAGCGTCAACAGCGCCGAGTTCGTCGCTCCGGGTTCGCACGGTCTGTGCTGGCACGGTCTGTGCTCGCACGGTCTGTGCCACGGCAGCCTCCCCTCCGGATTCGGCCGTCCGTTCGATTAGCTTTTGGTCTTCGACCATAGTATCGAATAGCACCGACATTTCTGCCGAGCGGCTCGTCCGAAATGCGTGGGAGCCCAGCCGAAGTAGGCGCAAGCTTGACGGGCCGCGCAAGCGCGGCCCGTCAAGTCGCCGACTCAGCTACCGGTGCACTTCGGGCTGGCGTAAACCAGCGCCGGTACCAGCACGGCGTTGCCACCAGGGCTGGCGGCGAGCTGCACGCCGGCGTTGCTGGGAATGGCCGACGGGTCGATCACTACTACTGTCTGGTTCACGGACGGCCGCGGCAGCGGCGGGCGAACGGGGACGCGTCGTGATTGCCGTACAGGGGTCATGCCGGGGTGCGGAGGCGGCAGCAGATGGAACTGGCCGTAGGGCTTCGGGAAGACCCGGTTCAGCAAGGGCGTGCCTGCGTGCGGGGGCACTCCCGGCGTTCCGCCGGGATAGGCCACGCACGCCGCGTTCAGCTGCCCGGCGAACGTGACGCTGGCCGGGACTCCGTCCGCGCGCAGCGTTCTTTGCAGCCCGGCTGGATCCTTCAGCTCGCGAATGGTGACCGAGATGTCCCCATCGGATAGCTTGCTGACCGTCCAGGCGGCCAGCTGCGTGCTCGGCTGACGGCTGGCCTTGGAGCCGGCCTGGCCGACCGGGTGGCTGGCCGGTGCGAGCGTGGTCACGGCTACCGCCGCGCCGGCCGCTACGGCCAGTGTCCCGGTCACGCCGGGGATAAGGCGGCGGCGTCGGCGAGCGCGACCGCTGGCCATGATCGCTTCCAGATCCGGCGGGTCGGCTACCGGGCTCCTCGACAGGAAGTCACGCGCGGCCGTCAGCACATCAGCGTCGCTCATGTCATCACGGGCGTTCATTGATCAGCCTCCATGGTTGTTCGTGGTCGTGAGCTCGCGGCGCAGCGCCGTCACGGCGCGGGACAGGTGCATCCGGACCGTTCCCGCCTCGATCTCCAGCTGCCTGGCGATGGTGTCGGTGTCCAGGTCGAGGAAGATTCGCAGTGCGATCACCTCGCGCTGACGGCGTGGCAGGCCCCGCAGGGCTGCCAGCAAGGAGGCGTCCAGTCCATCGTCGGGGTCGCCCGGAGTCGTCAAGTCGTGGTCGGCCAGCGGCAGCTCGCGGCTCCGCCGCCGCCACCACGACGCCCCGGTGTTGAGCGCGGTACGCACCACCCATGCCTTCGGGGCCGGATGGCGCCGGACCTTCCGCCACGACGCCCACGCCTTGGCGAACGCCTCCGCAACCTGGTCTTCGGCCTGCTGCGGGCTGCCGGTGACGGTCAGCACCGCGCGCAGGCACGGCTCCCAGCTTGTCCGGAAGAAGGCCGCGAACTCGGCCTGCTCGTTGCTCACAACCTTCTAACTCACTGGCTTGCCGAT
>JASIGS010000315.1 GCA_030052355.1 Streptosporangiaceae bacterium
ATCGTCGTCGGTGCCGGGTTGCCGCATCTTCCCTCCGTTCTGTCGGCAAGCAAGAGCTACTCCGAGCGGCTGTTCAGGTACGTGGCGATCGACCGGCTCGACCGGGACTCTGCCGATCTGGCCCTGCTGGCTCCGGCCCGGCGTGAGGGTGCCGACTTCGAGCGCGCCGCGCTCGACGCGCTGTACGCGGCGGCCGATGGGTACCCGTACTTCGTGCAGGCGTACGGCAAGGTCACCTGGGACGTCGCCGCGTCCAGTCCGGTCACGGCGCACGATGTCAGCGTGGCGGCCCCGCTGGCCGCCGGGGAGCTGGCGATCGGTTTCTTCGGCAGCAGGTACGAGCGCGCGACGCCCGCCGAGCGGGAGTACATGCGGGCGATGGCCCTGCTCGGCGACGAGCCGGTGCAGACGGCCCAGGTCGCCGAGGAACTCGGCCGCAAGCCGTCGAGCGTGTCGCCAGCACGAGACAACCTGATCAAGAAGGGCCTGATCTACAGCTCAGAACGCGGCCTCATAGCGTTCACCGTTCCCCACTTCGGCCGCTTCCTGCGCACCCAGCCCGCCTGACGGCCGCCCCCCGCGGGTCCGTGGCGTAACCATGGCGGGAGACGGGCTCGCGCTATCGGGATCTCTTGGCTTTTCTACTGCGGCGGCTAGAGATCGGTAGAAACCGGCAGACCGTCCTGCGCGAGGTCGCGCCGCACCGCGTCGGCCAGGCTCGCAGCGCCCCAACCAGGCCCTTGCAGCACGGGCGCCTGCTTGGCACCGCGACGGGCCGGCAGCGATGGCCCGGGTAGCTGCCTGCCCGTGGCTGAGTGAACGAACGCGTACCGGACGGCCGGCCGCCGTTGCCTCAGCGACACGGCGAACACGACCTCGGCGAGACCGTCGGCGTAGCTGCTCGGGTAGACAACGTAGCGCCAGCACAGCTCGCGCCAGACGTCGACCGGAAGGTCGCCGGTGATCAGCTGGGCGGTCTTGCGCCACTGCTTGGTGCGGTGCAGGGCTGAGATGGTCCTGGCCGCCGGCACGTCGTGCAGCTCGCACGGCTCGGAGTACCCGAGCCGGATCAGCGCCTGCCCGATTTCGGGGGACAGTGCGCCGAGCACCGCCAGCTCGAGGACACCGGCGACCACCAGCTCAGGCACGGCACCGGGTTTTGCCACGTTGATCGGGTGAAGCCCGATGGTCGCCAGCGACGCGGCCGCGAGCAGCGCTGACCTGGCAATGACGCGGCCGCTGACCGGCGTGATGCTGAAGTCGCCGAAACATCCGCAGCCGACATCGGGACGACTGGCCCGCAACTCGATCAGCGCACTCGTCGCGATGAGGAACAGCAGACCCGTTCCTAGCCTGATGGCGAAGGCTGGCCGGCCCGCGCCCACGCTCCCCGCCGTCACGATCAGGCCCGCACCGAGCCCGCACTCGAGGGCGCAAATCGTGATCGCCAGCGGCCAGCGCAACCGCGTCGGCAGCAGGACGGCGGGGCCCACCCCCGCGTCGACGGCGCCGACCCGGATGAGCTGTACCAGCTTGGCCGCGCAGCCGCCGAACAGCAGCAATGCGACCAGCGGTAGCTGCACCTCGCGCAGGGCATACACGGTCAGGCGCCGATCGCGAGAGTTGCGTTGAAGCACCCGCGCTCGAGCTCGCCGCCGAGGGCGACGAAGCTGGCCAGCGTGAGGTCAGCGATCCGGCCTCGCTGCGAAGTTCCGCAGGTAACGCAGCGGTCGTTGAAGAGCCTTGCTATCGACGCGCAGCCGGTTACCGGCAGCAGGCAGTCCGTGGCTGTGCACTCGTTCGTGACACGCAGCACGCTGCCGATCGCGAGGTAGGGCATGCGCGCGAAGCCGTGCCGGGGTCCGCTGGCGGCGTCTTCGGCGCACCGGGTCTGCGGGTCGAGCGCCGGGTACGACACGCCCAGGGCGCCCGCCGGCTCATCGTGCGGCTCGTGCCAGGTGGCCGACCCGCTCATCGAGGGGCGGGAGTGCCAGCTGATCAGCGGCGGATCCGGCAGGTTGTCGACCGGATAGGTCGGCTGCGAGGTAGCAGGGACCATGCCGTCAAGCTCACCCTCGCGGCGCAAGCCGATGATGTCGAGCAGGTAGCCGGGTTCGAGTACCGGGAAGCGAACCTGAATGCGCCCGGCGTAGCGCGGCTGGATGACGACGACCTGCCGTTTCCGGGTAGCACCCTCGTCGATGACGAGCCGGCTGCCACTTCGCTCGACGATGATCCCGGTGACCCGGCCTATGTTGGCCCAGATCCGGTCCGCGACATCGCGGGACCCCTGGCGGACCCTGGCGACCGCGTGGTCACCAGGCAGGAGCATCGCGGGCTCGGCGGCGGCACCCCGCCAGGCGACCGCGTCGGGGGCTAAGACGAGGCGTCGTTCGGTGTCAGCGTCGGCGAGCACCAGGACCTGAGGGCTGACGTCGAGGATGGTTCCGGAAACCGCCCTGGCTAGCGAGCTCGTGTCCGGGAAGTCCCCTTCACCCGCAAGGCCTGTCTCGTCCTGAGCATCCTCGCGTTCCGCGGGATGGCTGGCTGGCAGGCTCGCGGCCAGGAATTGCGGCGCATCGGTGGTCATCGTCCCCTGCGGCCGGAACACGGCCGCCTTGAGCAGGTGGCGCCTGGCCGCAGCGGCGCTGGAGACGCGCGCGCCGCCTGTGCAGCGTTCGCAGCAGCTCGTCGCGCTCCGCGGTGCCACCATCTAAATCCCTTCGAGGCTTATAGCCCGGCCAACTGACGATGCGTACGTTGCGGCCCCGCCGTCAAGCGGTTTGGTGATGCTGGTGGGGACCATTTCCGGGCGAGGCTGACAGACTGGCTATCGCGGGCCGGCTCCGGCACACCGCCGCGCCACCCGACGCGCCGTTACACGGGGTAACTGACTGATTCGTGTTTGTGCTGGGTACGTTTGGTGTGTGAGCGTCGGGGGCGACCACCGTTTCGCTGATGCGCGCCCGCGCGCGGCGGCAGGCGCGGCACCGCGCGTGCCGGGTATGCGCTCTAATGGAGGGGAACGCGACGCAGGCGTCGGGCGGCCGGGCGACGGCCCCCGTGTTCCGCGGGCTCGAGTTCGCCCGGACCGGAATGCCGAGAATCAGGCAGATCGAGAAGCCAGCGTTCGTGAGGCGCCTGCCGCCTCCGAGGATCCTGCGGTAGAACGCCTCGGGAACGGATCGGGCAGCATGGATGACCCGGCATTCCGCGAATACGTCAAGGCCCGCGGCCGGGCGCTGCTGCGGACGGCGTACCTGCTGACCGGCAACCTCGCCGACGCCGAGGACCTCGTGCAGTCCGCGCTGGCCAAGACATACCTGGCCTGGGACAAGATCGAAGATCGCGGGGCGCTCGACGGGTACGTGCGCAGGGCCATGGTCAACACCCATATCTCCTGGTGGCGGCGCCGCCGGCTGGACGAGTTCCCCACCGACGAGATCCCGGATCAGGCAGTGGCCGACCACTCGGTGAGCAGCGACTTGCAGGAGACTGTCCGCCGGGCCATCGACCGCCTCCCGCAACGCATGCGCGAGGCGGTCATGCTCCGTTTCTACGACGACATGACGGAGGCGGAGGTAGCCGAGGTGCTCGGGGTGAGCCTCGGCACGGTGAAGAGCACCGTCTCGCGCGCGGTCGCGAAGCTGCGGATCGACGCCGAGCTGCAGCCCGACTGAGCAGCCGGACGGAGCAGCCGGACTGACCGGCTAGGCGGGTAGCGCCCGGCGCCGGGCCGGGCGTAATTAGGGCGGAAAGTCCGTTCTGGCAGGCTGACGGCCGGCCAGTGCCGTGGCACAATCCACAGACAGGCACAGCCACCCAGGGTGGTGCCGGTCCCGCAGGGGGTTGCCCGGTGCGTAGCACGATGATGGACGTTCCGCTGACCGTGACCGCGATCATGCGGCACGGGACCACCTCATACGCCGACAGCGAGGTCGTTACCTGCACATCGACCGGCACGCGCAGGCAGACCTACGCGGCGACCGGCGCGCGGGCGGCGCAGCTCGCCAACGCGCTGCGCGAACTGGGCGTCGACGGCGACCAGCGGGTCGGCACGCTGATGTGGAACAACGCCGAGCACCTCGAGGTGTACCTGGCGGTTCCCTCGATGGGGGCCGTGCTGCACACGCTCAATCTGCGGCTCGCCCCTGAGGTCATCGGGTACATCGCCGACCATGCCGG
>JASIGS010000316.1 GCA_030052355.1 Streptosporangiaceae bacterium
GACGCCGTGTTGGCAATCTGCTCCTTGGTCTCCACATCCTTGGCCAGCTTGGACAGTTCCTCGCTCACGCGCTCGACGGCCGCCTCGATGCCGCGCTTCAGCGACATCGGGTTGGCGCCCGCCGCCACGTTGCGCAGGCCCTCGCGGACCAGTGCCTGAGCGAGGACAGTGGCTGTGGTGGTCCCGTCGCCGGCGACGTCATCGGTCTTCTTGGCGACTTCCTTGACAAGCTCGGCGCCGATCTTCTCCCACGGGTCCTCGAGCTCGATCTCCTTGGCGATGGACACGCCATCGTTGGTGATCGTGGGGGCTCCCCACTTCTTCTCGAGCACCACATTGCGGCCCTTGGGGCCGAGGGTAACCTTCACGGCGTCAGCCAGCTGGTTCATGCCGCGCTCGAGGCCGCGCCTGGCGTCCTCGTCGAACGCGATCATCTTGGCTGCCATAGGCTTCCATTCCTCCCGGAACTTTGTGCCTGCGTGCCGACCGAGCCGATGCCCGCGACGGACGGCCGTGCCTGGCGGTCAGTCCCTGCCCGCCGCCTGGCCAGGCCTCATCGCCCGGTCACGTCACTGCGTTGTCACTCTCACCCCGAGAGTGCCAGGCACATGTTTAGCACTCTGGTCGCGAGAGTGCAAATGCGGCAGCCTCCGGCGCGATTGAAGTGCAGGTCAGAGCCGTGACGTACGAATTCTCCGGTAAGCCCCGAACGCGAAAGGCCCGGCATCCGCACCGGATGCCGGGCCTGCGTGCATTGTCTCCTAGAGGACCTAGACGGCCCGGACGGCCTCAGCCTGCGGACCGCGGTCGCTCTGAGTGATCTCGAACTCCACCCGCTGGCCCTCTTCGAGGGTGCGGTAACCATCCGACTGGATGGCCGAGAAGTGAACGAACACGTCCTTACCGGGAGAACCGTCGACCGCGATGAAGCCGTAGCCCTTGTCCGCGTTGAACCATTTGACGGTGCCCTGAGCCATTACCAAACAACTCCCTAACTTTTGCTCGGGCTGCGGGCCCCGCCCTTGCAACGCGGGACCCGTTGATCGCGGGCCAGTCCTGGCTTCACAAGCAAGCTCCGCTTGCCGCTCTTCAGTAACCAACAGCGACCGGAGATGACTTTACAACGTGTGGTTCATAGCTGCGGCCACTTGTGCCCGTCTGGCGGACATAGGCACCCCTTCGCGCGAGCGGTCAGCCGCCCGCTACCGCGGGGATGACGGAGACCTGGACCCCGGCCGCGACGGGTGTGTCCAGGCCCTGGGCCAGCCGGACGTCCTCGTCACCCACGTATACGTTGACGAACCTGCGGAGGTGGCCTGTGTCGTCGAGCAGCCTGCCGCCAATGCCCGGGTAGTCGGCATCCAGGGCCGCTATGAGCTCCCGGAGGGTGCCTGGCGCTCCAGATACCACGGCGGTCCCGCCGGTATAGCTGCGCAGGATCGTCGGGATGCGCACGGACACGGACATGCTCAGCCTGCCTCTCTTGCCGCGCTACCCGACTCGAGCGCGGCGAACGCCTCGAGCGTCGGCTTGATGGGGGTGATGGTCTCGAACGTGCCCGCCACGGCGTCCGGTGTCTTCAGCCCGTCACCGGAGTTGATGATCACGGTGCGCGCGTCCGGGTCTATCTGCCCGGCCTTCAGCAGCTCGCGCAGGACGGCGAGCGTCACACCGCCTGCTGTCTCGGCGAAGATCCCCTCAGCGGCCGCTAGCAGCCTGATGGCGTCGACAAGCGCGTCGTCGCCGACGTCGGCTACCCAGCCGCCGGTACGGCGCACGACGTCGAGTACGTAGGGGCCGTCGGCAGGGTTGCCGATCGCGAGCGACTTGGCGATGGTCGCGGGCCGCACTGGCTGGACGACGTCTTGGCCCGCCCTGAACGCGGCGGCGACCGGCGAGCACCCCGTCGCCTGCGCCCCGTAGACCCGGTACGGCGTGTCCTCGACCAGACCGGTCGCGACCAGTTCGCGGAACGCCTTGTCGATCTTCACGAGCTGGGCGCCGGAGGCGACCGGCACGACAATCTGCTCCGGCAGCCGCCAGCCGAGCTGCTCGGCGACCTCGAAGCCGATCGTCTTGGAGCCCTCCGCGTAATAGGGCCTGACGTTCACGTTGACGAAGGCCCAGTCGTCGTGCTCATCGGCCAGCTCAGACGCGAGCCTGTTCACGTCGTCGTAGCTGCCCTGCACGGCAACCAGGGAGCCGCCGTAGACGGCCGAGCCGATCACCTTCTGCGGCTCGAGGTCAGCCGGGATGAGCACGACCGAGCGGATGCCGGCCCGCGCTGCAGCGGCCGCGACCGCGTTGGCGAGATTTCCGGTCGACGGGCACGCAAGCACCTTGAAGCCGAGCTCGATGGCGGCCGCGAGCGCGACGCCGACGACACGGTCCTTGAACGAGTGCGTCGGATTCGCCCGCTCATCCTTGATCCACAACTCACGCATGCCGAGCGTGCTGGCGAGCTGGTCAGCCCGGACCAGCCTGGTCCAGCCCGGGTCGAGGTTAGGCGTGCTCGCCACGTCCGGCGGAACGGGCAGCAGGCTGGCGTACCGCCACATGCTCAGCGGGCCAGACTCGATCGATCCCCTGGTGAGCCGGGGCAGGTCGTAGGCGACCTCGAGCGGGCCGAAGCACTGGTCGCATACGTGCGTGGAACCGAGCGCGCAGGTGTGGCCGCACTCGCGGCAGGAAAGGTGGGTAGCGAAACCAAAGCGGGTGGGGGCTGTAGTGGTCACTGGCGAGGCCTTTCTCCTCATCTATCCCGGCGGCTGTCAGCCGCGGGCCGGAGTTGGCACCTGTCACGTGACGACCTCGCCGCGCTAGCTACAGCGGCGCACTTTTCACCGTGATGGTTGCCGGGGCTTCACCGGGCCGGTCCCTCCACCCCTCTGGATGAGCAATATGAAGTTATGGCAGAACTGTAAACCACAGCATGCCGGGCGTACCAACTCGAGGCCGGTCCGGGCGGTCACGACGGCCTGCCAGCGGGCCGATACGCTGGTAGTCAATGGGTGCAGCAGAGGCAACCCTGTCCGGACGGATACTCATCGCGTCCAACCGGGGGCCGATCTCGTTCACGCAGGGCGACGACGGCGTGCTGACGGCTAAGCGCGGCGGCGGCGGCGTGGTGTCCGGGCTTTCAGCCGTGGCAGGCGACGCCGATGTGCTCTGGGTCTGCGCCGCGCTCGGTGACGCCGACAGGGCTGCGGCGCGCGCGGCCCCTGGCGGCGTACTGGACTTCGACCACGGCAGCGGGTCGGCTGTCCGGATGCTCGACATTCCGCCCGACGTCTTCCGCAGCGCCTACAACGCGATAGCGAACTCCACCCTGTGGTTCATCCACCACATGCTCTACGACACACCCAGGCGACCGAGCTTCGGTGCCGCATTCGGCCGCGACTGGGCGGCGTTCCGCAGCTACAACGAGGCGTTCGCTGACGCGCTGGCGCAGGCCGCTGCGGGTGAAGCGGGCGTCCGCGCCGTTGTCCAGGACTACCACCTGTGCCTCGCCCCGCGGATGCTGGCCGATCGGGTTCCGGGGGTCCGCGTCGCGCACTTCTCGCACACCCCGTGGGCGCCTCCCGACTACTACCGCTTGCTGCCCGCCGCCGTCGGCCGCGAGGTACTCGCCGGGATCCTGGGCGCTGACCACGCGGGGTTCTTGTGTCAGCGCTGGGCACGCGCGTTCCAGGACTGCTGCGAGGAGTTCCTCGGCGCCAAGGTAGATCCCGAGCGCGGCCTGGTCAGCCACGACGGTCACGTCACCACGATCGGCGTGCACCCGCTCGGCGTCGACGGCGGGCAGCTGCGTGACCGGGCAGCGCAGCCAGACGTGCTGGCAAAGATGGAGTCGCTCGCCGAGGCGACGCGGGGACGCAAGGTAATCGTCCGGGTCGACCGGACAGAGCTGTCCAAGAACGTGCTCCGCGGCCTGGAGTCCTACCGGGAACTGCTGCGGAACGTCCCCCAGTGGCGCGGCCGGGTCGTACACATAGCTTTCGCCTACCCGTCCAGGTCCGACCTGGCCGAGTACCGCGAGTACACCGCAGCTGTG
>JASIGS010000317.1 GCA_030052355.1 Streptosporangiaceae bacterium
CACGGCGGCCAGCGTCGGCCCGATGCAGGGTGTCCAGCCGAGGCCGAACATCACGCCGAGCAGGGGCGCACCGGCAAGCCCGGCCCGCGGCCGGAAGGATGGCCGGAATATCCGGCCGGCCAAGGTAAACCTGTCGAAGGCGCCCATGAACAGCAGCCCGAGCACGATGATGAGGCAGCCGAGCACCTTCGTGATCACCGCGGAGTGGCTGCTGAGCGCGTCCCCGACGCTGCTGACGGTGATGCCTTCGAGCGCGAACAGGGCGGAGAACCCCAGCACGAAGAGCAAGGTGCCGAGGACGACGCGACCGCGGGCCACAGCCTGGCTGGTGTCCGCGCCGGTCGCGGCGATCCCGCCGGGAGCGCCCGGGCCAGCTGTGACCGTGCTGGTGGCGACCGTGACACCGGCCGGAGCCGTGCCCCCCGCCGCGTTGCTGACGGTGGCCGCTCGCCCGGCCACGCCGGCGCCCGACGGAACTGCGGCGGCCTGGTCCTGCTGAACCGAAGTGCCCGACATTCCAGTCACATAGGACAGGTACCCGGGCACTAGCGGCAGGCAGCACGGCGACAGGAACGTGACGGCCCCGGCCGCGGCGGCGACCGGGATGGCGAGCAGCACCGGCCCGTACAGCACCAGGTGCGTTACACCACCGCTCATCGCCAGCCGTCACCTCCCTCGTGTCCCGTCTAACCTACTCGGGGCCGGCGCCACCTCCGCCCCGGCCGAGCCGCCTGGATGATCCGGTCCGGTCAGCCTGCGTCGCAGAATAGCGCGCTCGACGGCGGTCCAGGCCGTGGTGGTCAGCAGGTACAGGCCGGCGGCCAGCGGAACGAACGCCGCGATGACAACGGTGCCATAGGGGAGCAGCCGGCCGAGCGCACCGAGCTGACCGGCCGGGGTGGCAGCAGTGGCCTCAGTCGCCGTGGTCGCTGCGCGGACGGATCGTACGGTGACAAACGCGATGCCGGCGAGCAGCCCGAACAGGCAGAGGAACAGCAGGCCCTGGGCGCTGACCGGCCCTGCGCCGGTGAGCCAGTGGCTGCCAAGCGGCGTGGTCAGCAGGTCCCGGTTCAGCAGGGTGTTGGGCCTGCCGTCCACCGTCTTGGACAGGAAGAGCCGGTACATGATGCTGAAGAACGGCAGCTGGAGCAGCAGCGGCAGGCAACCGCTCAGCATGCCACCCGCTTCGTCCCTGTACAGGGCGGCGAGCTCGGTCTGCAACCGCTCCGGCTGAGTGCGGTACCGGGTCTGCAGCTCCGCCACCTTCGGCTGAAGCACGGACATCCTGGCCTGGCCCCGGAACGCGTAGTAGCTGAGCGGCGCCAGCAGCAGGCGGACGGCGATGGTGAACAGGACGATCGCGGCGACCGTCGCCAGGCCAGCCGGCAGCGGGGCGAGGAACTGGGCAAGGACGAAGACAACGTGGTAAGCGACGCCCATCGGCGCGTCGAGAAAACTGAACATGGTGCCCTCCAGCGAGCAGGAATCCAGATGCCGCCGGGGCTTGCTCCCCGGGGCCAGTCACTGCTGGAGGCGACCGCATGGCCAGCGCTGCCCCGGCCGGGCAGCACGGAACTGTCACAGGCCTCGAGGTTCGGGTCTTACCGCTGTCCGGTGGCGCGGGTGGTCAGGCGGCCGCCGGGGCCGCCGATGGCGCTCTAGGCCGGACGTGTCCTGGCGCGTCGGGATTGAGCTGCCGCTGGAACGCCGCGCTCCAGGACTTCCTGCGCAGGGCGACGGCCCGCCCGATCAGCGGCCCCGAGGCGTACTGCTCGGCCAGCCTCGCCGACTGCGCGAGCAGCGCCACGACAGCACCGGCCAGCGCCACCGCCGCGACCGCCATGAGGCCCGACGGCGCGCCCAGGGAGTGCGACGCCAGCTCCAAGCACGCCGCCACGCCGGCGGACGCTGCCGCCAGCAGGTACCGGACGACTGCCGCCCGCGGGGTGATGAGCTGGGCCCTCACGGCGTCAACTGTATGCCCGGCCTGGCGCAGCGCGTCAAGCCTGCGCGGCGCTAGTACCACCCGTTCCGGGCGATGCCTGCCGCCCACGCCGGCCATACCTTCGTGTCACGACTCCACAGCGAGCCGCGGCTGGCGACTGCCGGGTTAGCCCCGCAGTAGCCATGGAACGGGGCAATCCGGGTCGCGGTAGATAGGGGGCAGCTACATGAGCAGCGCAGGGGGCCGGCGAAGGGCCGGCTCGGCTGCCGACAGCGGCCAGGACTACACGTCCGATCCGCAGCAGACACCCGAAGGTCAGGAGTACTCCCAGGGCTCGCAATATGCCGCGGGAGGCCAGCAGCAAGGCGGGCAGCCTTCCGTGCCGTCTCAGGAATCTGGCCAGTACGCCGCGGGCCAGGGCGCCTACCAGCAGTCCGGCCAGGGCACGTACCAGCAGTCCGGCCGGGGTGGTGCGGGAACCGCGACCTACCAACAGCAAGCGGGCTACCAGCAGCAGCCAGGTGGCTACTACGAGCGGGGCGGATATCCGGATGACGACGAGCGTCACGAGACCGCCGCGAAGGTGGGCGCGCGGCTCGCCGGGGTCCTCATGCTCATATCCGGGATCTTCGGGTTCGTCGTCGGACTGGGCGTCCTCCTCAGGGGAGCCTTCTACGGGGTCACCGGCCGCTATTACTACGCGTGGAATCACACGGGCTGGGGGCTGACCGAGCTGGTACTGGGCTGCATCCTCGTCGCCGCGGGCTTCTGCCTGATTCTCGGCATGCTCTGGGCGCGCATCGTCGGCATCGTGGTAGCCGCGTTCAACGCGATCGCGGCCTTCATCTTCTTGCCGCGTTCCCCGGTGTCATCGATCGTGCTGATAGCGCTCAACGTGTTCATCATCTGGGCGATCGTGCATTACCACCAGCGAAGTTTGCTCAGGGTCTGAGGCCCGCCGCGGCCCACATCCGGCGGTAGAGGCCGCCGGACGCGAGCAACTGCTGGTGGGTGCCGCGCTCGGCCGTCATGCCGCGGTCAAGCACGACGATCTCGTCCACCTGGTCGAGTCCTTCCAGCTCGTGGGTGATCAGCAGCATCGTGTGGCCCGTGGTGACGGCGAGCAGGTCGGCCATCAGCGCCCGGCGGGTAGGCGGGTCGAGGCTGGCGGTGGGTTCGTCGAGTATCAGCAGTGCGGGGTCGGCGAGCAGCGCCCTGGCGAGAGCGAGGCGCTGCCGCTCGCCGCCGGAGATCGCGGCGCCGTGCGCGCCTACCGGGGTCTGCCAGCCCTCCGGCTGGGCGGAGATCCAGGGCAGCAGGCGGGCGCGCGCGGCTGCCTCCGCCAGCTGGTCGTGCGTGGCGTCGGGCTTCGCGAGACGCAGGTTGTCGCCGATCGAGGTGTCGAAGACGTGCGGGTCCTCGGTGCAGCCGCCGATGAGCTTGCGCACATCGTCGGCTGCGTAGTCGGCAAGGTCGCGGCCGCACATCGTCGCGCGGCCGCTGGATAGGTCGCAGAACCGCAGCAGAACGGCGGCCACCGTCGACTTGCCTGCGCCGCTCGGCCCCACGAGCGCCACCCGGCGGCCAGGCTCGAGGTCGAGGTCGAGACCGTCGAGTGCGAGCCTGTCACCGGGCCGGTAGCGCACCCGGGCGTCTCGCAAGGACACGCTGATGGGCGGGGTGGGAATCGCCAGCACCGCCGCCGGTGGCTGGGCCACCGGATCGGCGGTGTCCAGGACCGCGCAGATCCGGCGTGCCGAGGTATGTGCGTGCCCGAGCTGGAGCGCGGCGGCAGGCAAGGCGGTGACGGCCTCGAAGGAAGCGAGCGCGGTCAGCGTCAGGACCGCGAGCGGCACCCGGCTGAACGCACCCGATCCGACGGCGGCGACGCCGAGCACCAGCACGCCCCAAACGGCCAGCCCCGAGGTGATCGAGGTCAGCCCGGTGCCAAGCCCGGAGGCCACAGCGGACTTCCGGCTGAGGGCGGTCAGCTCCGCGTCTGTCGCCGCGACGCGGCCGAGCCCGGTCTCAGCGGCTCCGTACGCGAGCACGTCGGCAGAGCCGGAGAGCAGGTTGGCCACCGCGGCGGCGAGCTCACCCCTCGCCGGGCCGGTGCGCCGCCGGGCACGACGGTCGGCGCCAGCAGCTGTGAGCGGGACCGCGACGCCGCCGACCAGCAGTGCCGCTGCCAGCAGGGCCCCCGCGGGGACCAGGATGACCAGGCACGCGACGACGGCCCCGGCGCCGACCATGGCGGCGGCGAGCGGCGGGGCGACGCCGCGGACGAACAGGTCCTGCGACGCGTCCACGTCCGAGATGAGGCGTGCGAGCAGATCGCCTGAGCGCAACGCCGGCAGCCCGGCCGGAGCGAGCCGCTCGAGCCGCCGGTAGATGGCCACCCGGACGTCGGCGAGTACGCGGAACGCCACGTCGTGGGTGCCCAGGCGCTCGGAGTACCTGAACACGCCGCGGCCGACGCTGAAGCCGCGGACGGCCACCACGGCGGCGCTGATGGCGACGATGCTCGGATGCTGCGAGGCTCTGGCGAGCATGAATCCCGAGGTGGCGAGCAATGCGACCGCACAGGCAGTCGCGGCCGCCCCGGCGGCGGCGGCCAGGATCAGCCGGCCGCGCAGCGGGCGGGCGAGCCGCAGCAACCGGATCAGCGGGTCCGCCCCTCGGCTTGTCACGAGGCGCCGACCAGGTCTTCCTCGCCCTCGCCCTCGCCCTGTCGCTGCCCGGCGGCAGGGAGGAGCCTGCCCGCGTCCAGCCGCCAGACCTGGTCCGCGCGGATCCGCAGCCGCCGGCTGTGCGTGATCATCACGACCGTCCGCCCCGCCAGCAGGGTTTCGATGGCGCCGATGATCTGCCTGGCGCTGACGGCGTCCAGGTGTGCCGTCGGCTCGTCGAGCAGCACCAGCGGCGCGTCGCGCAGGAAGGCCCTGGCGAGGGCGAGCCGCTGGCGCTGCCCGGCTGACAGGTTCAGCGCCCGTTCGGCGAGGCGGCTGTCCATGCCGTCTGGCAGCTCGCTGATGAAGTCCGCTGCCCCGGCGAGGCCGGCTGCGCGCTGGACGTCTTCGGATGTCGCTGCCGGGTTGCCGAGCGCGATGTTCTCGGCGACGGTGCCGGCGAACAGGTAGGGGGTCTGCGGCACCCAGGCGATCTGGCTCCGCCAGGAGCCGACCGGGATCGCGGCTACGTCGGTGCCGCCAGCTTCGATCCGGCCGGACGTGGGTTCGGCGAACCGCAGCAGCAGCCCGAGCAGCGAGCTTTTGCCTGCGCCGCTAGGGCCCGTTATCAGTACGCGCTCGCCCGGCCTGATCGTGGCGCAGACACCGGTGAGCGCCGGGGGCCGGCCCGGGTAGGCCAGCGTCACGTCCGTCAGCGCCAGCGGCTCGGTGCGCAGGTCCGGGGAGGCCGGGGTGGCGCCCCTGGCGGCCACCGTCGTGCGCGCCTCCGCCGGCAGCGGGGTCTCGAGTATCTCGAACACCCGCCCGGCCGCGGTCGTCCCCTCGACGCTCGCGTGGAACTGGGCGCCGACGTTACGCAGCGGCAAGTAGGCCTCCGGGGTCAACAGCAGCACGAGCAGCGCGGTCTCGTAGCCGATGTGCCCGGCCAGCAGCCGCAGCCCTATCTCGACCGCGACCAGGGCGGTGGCTAGCGCGGCCGCGAGCTCCAGCACCAGCGCGGAGAGGAAGGCGATCCGCAGCGCCGCCATCGTCGCGGTCCTGTGCTCGTCCGTCACCTTCCTGATGACCTCTGCCTGTGCCTTGGCCCGGCCGAACACCTTGAGGGTGGCAAGACCCTCTACCACGTCGAGGAAGTGGCCGCCGAGCCTGGCGAGCAGCCCCCAGGCGCGCTGCGTGCGCTCCTTGGCGTGCAGGCCGACCAGGACGGCGAAGAGCGGGATCAGCGGCAGCGTTCCCGCGATGATCAGGCCGGAGATCCAGTCGGCCGCCGTGACCCTCGCCAGCACCGCCAGCGGTACCAGGCACGCGAGCAGCAGCTGTGGCAGGTACCTGGCGAAGTAGGGGTCGAGCGCGTCCAGGCCCTTGGTGGCCAGCGTGGTGATCTCGCCTGCCTGCTGGCCGGTGAGCCAGGCCGGACCCAGCCGCAGGGAATGCTCGGTGAGCCTGCCGCGCAGCTGTGACTTGACGGTGGCCGCGGCGCGCAGCGCCGCGGCCTCGCCGCCGAAGGACGCGGCAGCCCGGGCGATCACCACCACCAGTAGCACGGCGATGGTGCTGCCGAGGGCTGACAGGCCGGCCCCTCGGGCCGCGCCCGCGAGCGCCCGAGCCAGCAGGCTGGCCTGTGCGAGCACCAGAGCGGTCGTGGCCAGCCCCAGGCCGACGGTGATCAGCAGATAGCCGCGGGCAGCGCGGGCATGGCGGAGCAGTCGCGGGTCGAATGGCCTCATGAGCGCGCCGTAGTAGTCACGTCACGCAACGTAATTCCCGTCTTGGGGCGCGTAATCACCCCGCTCAGGTGAGGCGATCGCGGCTGAGGCCGGGCAAGTATGGCCTGCAGGGTTCTCGGCGTCCAAGGGAGTCAGCGGGGCTGGCTCGTAGCGCAGCCCGAGCAGCGCAGCCCGGGGTGGCCAGCCCGAGCTGGGCAGCCCGGCTGGCAACGAGAGGACGAAATGACCGCCCCGGCTGATCCTGTCGCACTGCTGCGCAGTCGCGGGTACCTGGTCCTCCTGCTGCTCGCCGGCATCGTCGGCGCTCCGGTAGCGGCCGTGGCGTGGGGTTTCCTCGCGCTCGTGAGCAAGCTGCAGGGCTGGGTGTACACCGACCTGCCCAGAGGACTTGGCTTCCACGGAACGCCGGCCTGGTGGCCGCTGTTGCCGCTCGCGCTGGCTGGCTTGCTGGTCGGCCTCGCCATCAGGTACCTGCCGGGGACTGGCGGTCACTCTCCTGCCGACGGGCTCAAGCCGGGCTCGCCCGCTCCTATCGAGCTGCCCGGCGTGTTCATCGCCGCGCTGGCGACCCTCAGCCTGGGTGCGGTCCTCGGCCCCGAGGCGCCGCTGATCGCGCTGGGCGGCGGCCTCGCCGTGTGCTTCGTCCGGCTGGTCAAGCGTGACGCTCCGGCCCAGATCCGCACCGTGCTGGCCGGCGCCGGGAGCTTCGCGGCGATCAGCACGCTGCTCGGGTCGCCGATTCTGGGGGCGTTCCTGCTCATGGAGATGGTCGGTGTGGCCGGCGCGTCGCTCGAGCTCGTGCTGCTGCCAGGCCTGCTGGCGGCCGGTGTCGGAGCGCTGATCATGGTCGGCCTGGCCGACTGGTCTGGGCTTGGTACCTTCTCCCTGGCGATCCCGCACCTGCCGCACTTCGCCAGGCCGGATGTGGCGGAGTTTGGCTGGGCGATCGTGATCGGGGTAGCCGCCGCGTTCTTCGGCACTGGCATCCGCCGGCTTGCGCTCGCCGTGCGCCCGCACATCGAGGCGCGCATGGTGCCGGCCATGATCGCGGTCGGGCTGGTAGTCGGCGGCCTGGCCGCAGCGTTCAGCGTGGCGACTGGCAAGGGCGTCTCCGAGGTCCTGTTCTCCGGGCAAGACGCGCTCGGCCCGCTCGTCCTGCACAGCGCCGGCTTTACGGCAGGCGCCCTGGTATTGCTGCTGGCATGCAAGGGCCTTGGTTACGGCCTGTCGATGAGCTGCTTCCGCGGCGGCCCGGTGTTCCCCGCGCTGTTCCTGGGTGCGGCGGGCGGCGTGGCAATGTCTCACCTGCCCGGTTTGCCCCTTGTCCCTGCGGTGGCGATGGGCATTGCGGCGATGTGCGCGGTCATGCTGCGGCTCCCGCTCACGTCGGTGCTGCTGGCTACCGTGTTGCTGTTCTCGGACGGCCTGGCGGTCACGCCGCTCGCCATCGTCGCCGCGATCGTCGCTTACGTCGGCGGGCTTCGGCTCGCGCCGTCCTGGTCGGTCCCGGGCGAGCCCGCCGCTCCGGCCGGGGACACGTCCCATGACGCGGCGGAGGCTGCCCGGGCGGCGGGCGCCGCGGCGGCCCGGTCGGCCGGTGCGGTCACGGCGCACAGCGCCACGGCGCGCTCGCCTGCCGACCGGACCTAGAGCCCTCCCTCCCGGGATGCACCGCCAGGCGGCGGCGTGGGCGTGACCGGTCAGCTAGCGTGGCGATGCCTGGCGGGCCAGGCCCTCGCACTTTCGAGGGCGTCGTAGACGTCGCGCACGACTCCGACCTCCCGCGTCGGGTAGGCGCGCTCGCGCCGGCTGTCCCGGGTGAAGGCGAGCCACCAGGTGAGGATCGCGCCGAGCCTGTTGCGGTAACCGGTGAGGAACGCGATGTGGATGAACAGCCAGATCACCCACCCCGCAAAGCCCCCGATGCGCAGCGGGCCAGCCTCGACGACGGCATGGCCGCGGGAAATGTAAGCAGCCGAGCCCAGGTCGTAGTACCGGAACGGCCCGGACTGGCCCTCGCCGGTCAGCTCTCGCTTGATCCGGCGGCCGGCGTACCAGCCCGACTGCATGGCGACCTCGGCGACACCGGGCAGCTTGCGGAGGCTCATCAGGTCACCGGCCACCGAGATCTCCGGATGGCCCGCGATGGTGAGGTCGTCCTGCACCACGATGCGGCCGGCCCGGTCCCGCTGCGCGCCCGTTGTCGTGGCGAGAGCCGCGGCGATCGGCGGGGCCTCGACGCCCGCCGTCCACAGCACGGTTGCGGCGTCGTAGTGTGCCTCGGTGCCTTCCTTGTCCCTGACGGTCAGGCCGTCGGCGTCGACATTGGTCACGATCGAGCCCATGTGCAACTCGACGCCGAGCGAGCGCAGTTCGTCGGCGGCCTTGCCGGAGAGCTTGTCGCCGAACGTGGCGAGCGGCTCCGACCCGCCGTCGAACAGCAGGACCCTGGCGTCTTCCGGCCTGACTCTGCGGTACTCGGCGCTCAGCGTCTTGGTGGCGAGCTCGCGGATCTGGCCCGCCAGCTCCACACCCGTCGGCCCGGCGCCGACCAGGCCGAACGTCAGCCAGCGGCGCTGCTCCGCCGGGTCGGTGGCGGTCTCGGCCATCTCGAACGCGCCGAAGACGCGGCGCCGGATCGTCAGCGCGTCGGCGATCGACTTCATGCCGGGAGCGAAGGAGGCGAACTCGTCGTGGCCGAAGTATGACTGCTGGACGCCCGCGGCGACGATCAGCTGGTCGTAAGGGACCTCGATGCGCTCGCCGAGCGGCCGCCGGCAGATGACCACCTTTCTGGCGGCGTCGACGTCGAGCGCATCAGCGGTGATGGTGTCCAGGTTCGGGTGATTCTTGAACAGCTTCCGCAGCGGTGCCGTGATCTGTCCCTCGGACAGGATGCCGGTGGCGCACTGATACAGCAGCGGCTGGAAGACATGCTCGGCGGTCCGGTCGATCAGCGTGATCGAGCACGGAGCGCCGCGTAGCGCCCTGGCGGCGAACAGGCCGGCGAAGCCGCCGCCGATGATGACCACATTGTCCCGTGGTGCGGCCCGATCCTCCATCACGCGTCCCCCCCGTTCCGCATGTGGTTGTCCGGCTAGCCCGCGGGATCGTGCCAGGGCACGCCGTCGGGCAGCAGGCTGTCGGCTTCCTTCGGTCCCCAGCTGCCGCGCGGGTAGGTGTGCACCGGCACGACGTTGCCGAGCACTGGGTCGACCACCCGCCAGGCGGCTTCCACGGTGTCCTGCCGGGCGAACAGCCAGCGTTCGCCGTTGAGCGCGGCGCCGATCAGCCTGTCGTATGGCCGCATGTCCCCGCCGGGCTGCTCGGCGAAGGTGAGGTCCTCCGGCTGCGGGTTCCAGCCGGCGCCCGGCTTCTTGCCGACGAGGCTGAGGCCCACCTGAACTTCCGGGTTGATGCGGAACCTGAGCCCGTTGGCAACGTGCCCTGCCGCCAGGCCGAACACGTCATGCGGCGGGCGGCGGAACCGGAAATGGATCTCGGCCGCGGTCAGCGGCAGGCACTTGCCTGCCCGGATCAGGATCGGCACGTCGGCCCAGCGCCAGGTGTCGGCGGCGAGCCGGACGGCCGCGTAGGTTTCCGTCGTCGAGCCGGGTGCGACACCGGCCACGTCGAGGTAGCCCTCGTACTGCCCGCGCACCGTGTCGGCCGGCGTCAGCGGGCGCAGGGCGGCAACGAGCTGCGACTTCGAGTCACGCCAGGACGACAGGCCAGAGCCGTCAGGCGGCTCGGCGAGCACGGTGGCCAGCACCTGCAGCAGGTGGTTTTGCATGACGTCACGGATAGCGCCGTTCTTGTCGTAGAACGCGCCGCGGTCCGACACGTCGAAAGCCTCCGCCATCGTGATCTGGATGCTCTCCACGTGGTTCCGGTTCAGCAGCGGCTCGAAGAGAGAGTTAGCAAACCGGACGAACAGCACGTTCTCCACCGGATCCAGGCCAAGCCAGTGGTCGACGCGGTAGATGGCGTCCTCGGGGAAGTACTGGTGCATGGTGGCGTTGAGTTGCTGCGCGCTCGCCAGGTCGTTGCCGAACGGCTTCTCGACCATCACGCGGGCGTTCCCCGCCCGGCCGGCCCCCGAGATCCCCTGCGCGATACGGCCGAACAGCGCGGGCGGTACCTCGAGGTAGAACAGGGCGCTGGCGGCCTGGCCCATCTCGTCCGCCATCGCCTTGTAGGTGGCCTCGTCGCCGAGGTCGCCGTCGACGTAGCGCAGCAGCCCGAGCATCTTGGCCGCGGCCGGGCTGGCCTGGTCTATGCCGTTGAGCTTGAGCGAGGCCGCGGCGTAGTCGCGGAACTGATCGAGGCCCCAGCCGCTCTTGGCGACGCCGACGACCGGGACATCCAGCACGCCGCGCTCGACCAGTCCCACCAGCGCCGGGAAGGTCTCAAGCTTGGCCAGGTCCCCGGTGGCGCCGAAGATTACCAGGGCATCCACGCGGTCTGTAGTCGTGTCACGAGTCGTGTCAGCTGTCATGTCAGCTCCTAGCTGTTGCGCTCATGCCTATCCGATCCCGTCGGCAACGATCGCGCGCCACCCCTCTCGGGTGATGCTGACCGGGTGCGCAATGGCCTCGAGCCGACGGCACCAAGGCGCAGAGCCCGGTAGTCAGCGTATTCGCCAAGACCGCCCGCGGTGTCGGGTATCCCTGCTGTGCCGCCGGCTGCCCTGCTGACGGTCAGCGTCCGGTCGCGATGCGACGTTCATCGTGCTCTGCGTTATTTGCGAGACCGCCCGGTCAGCGGCGGCCGTTGCCGTGCTGCCAGGCCCTGACGAGCCGGGCCGCGCCCCGGCGGGGCGGGGGAGCCGGGGCGGCAGCGGGCTCGGGCGGCGGCTTGGGCCGGAAGTCCGCGTCACTGATCCGACGCCGGAAGACGTAGTACGTCCACGCCTGGTAGGCGAGGACGATAGGCAGCAGGACAAGCGCCACGACCGTCATCACCTTCAGCGAGTAGGGCCCTGAAGCCGTGTTGTGCACCGTCAGGCTGTACGCAGGGTTCGTGCTGGATACCATCACGCGGGGATACAGGTCCACGAAGATCGTGATGATGCACACCGCGATCGTGAGCGTGGTGGCGGCGAAGGCCCAGCCTTCGTGGCCGTTGACCAGTGCCCAGGCCGCCAGCACCGCGACGATGGCGAGGAACTCCACCGGGTTGAGGAACGCCCCACCGTGTGCCGTGACGTGAGTCCACGCGATGAAGGCGATCACCAGCAGAACCGTCACCGGTGCCACCCGCCTGGCCAGCTTCCTTGACCGGTCGCGCAGCGGTCCGAGAGTCTTCAGCGCGATGAAGGTGGCGCCGTGCAGGACGCACAGCGACACCAGCGTGACCCCGGTGAGGATGGCGTAGGGCTGGAGCAGGTCCCAGAAGGTTCCGGTGTACTCGTGGTCGGCCGCTATCGGCAGGCCGTGCAGCAGGTCACCGAGCGCGATGCCCACCAGCAGCGGGGCCAGCAGGCTAGCGACCGACAGCAGCCGGCTCCAGTTCCCGCGCCAGCGCTCCGTCGGGCTCTTGCCACGGTACTCGAACGACACGCCCCGGACGATGAGCGCGGCGAGGAGCAAGAGAAGCGCAAGGTAGAACCCGGAGAACATGGTGGCGTACCAGCCGGGGAACGCGGCGAACATGGATGCGCCGGCGACGATGAGCCAGACCTCGTTGCCGTCCCACAGCGGCCCGATGGTGTTGATCACGGCCCGCCGGCCCGCCTCGTCCCGGCCGAGGATCCCGTGCAGCATGCCGACTCCCATGTCGAAGCCCTCGAGCACGAAGAAGCCGGTCCACAAGATCGTGATCAGTACGAACCAGAACGGGACGAATGCCATGGGCGCCTCAGTAGTGCACTGCGGGTATCGGCTCGTCGGCGCTGGTCGGCACCGCCTCGTCCGACAGTTCCTTGCGCGAGTACCGGAGCATCAGGATCAGGTCGATGGTGCCGAGGATGCCGTAGAGCAGGAAGAAGCCGAGGACGCTGATCCACAGGTCCGCGGTGGACACGGAGGGGGACAGGCCGTTCTTGGTGAGCATGATCCCCTGCACGATCCACGGCTGGCGGCCGCTCTCGGTCAGCAGCCAGCCCGCGGTGTTCATCAGGAACGGCAGCACCACCAGCCAGGTCGCCACCCACAGGAAGCGCCTTGAGGTGTCTAGCTTCCTGCGCCACCCCAGCCAGAAACCCCACAGCCCGACCAGGACGACGATCATGGCCAGGTAGGCCATCACCCGCATGCCCCAGTACTGGATGAACACGTTCGGGACGTAATACCCGGGACCGTACTTGGCCACGTACTGGTGCTGCAGCGTGTTCATCCCGATCACTTTGCCGTTCCAGTGGTTCGTGGCCAGCAGCGACAGCAGGTGGGGGATCGCGATGATCTCCGTGGGGCTTTGGTCGTTACTTCCGCCGCCGATCTGGAACAGCGAGAACGAGCACGGCTGGCACGTCGTCCACTGCGCCTCCGCCGCGGCGATCTTCATGGGCTGGTACTTGGCCTCGATGACGCCGAGCTCGTCGCCCACCAGCATGGTGAACAGGATCGCGGGCACGAGCACGACGAGGCCGAGCCGTGCGGACCGCCCGAACAGTGCCGCCGACGCACGCCGCCGGCGGGCAGCCTCGGCGGCGTCGCCCGACTCCGCAGGCGGTGTGTCCCCGCGTGCGCGGGTTGCCCCGTGCCTGAGCTGCCAGGCGGACACCGCCAGCATGACGGCGGCACCGGTCACGATGGAGGCCAGGATGACCTTGGCGTAGCTCCAGACGAATACCGGGTTGGTGAACAGCGCCCAGATGTCGTTCAGCTCCGGCGCGTGCGTCTTCGGGTCGGTGACGTAGCCGACCGGGTGCTGCATCCAGGAGTTCGCGGCGAGGATGAAGGCCGCCGACAGCGCCGAACCGAATGCGACCAGCCAGATCGTCGCCAGGTGCACCCGGCGGGACAGCTTGTCCCAGCCGAACAGCCACAGGCCGAGGAACGTCGACTCGAGGAAGAACGCCGCCAGGCCCTCCATCGCCAGCGGCGCCCCGAAGATGTTGCCGACGAGCCGGGAGTACGCCGACCAGTTCATCCCGAACTCGAACTCTTGCACCAGGCCGGTGACCACGCCGATGGCGACGTTGATGACGAGCAGGGTGCCGAAGAACCTCGTCAGCCGCAGGGACTCGGGGTCTCGACGGCGGTACCAGCCGGTCTGCAGCAGGGCTGTGAGGAACGCGAGCCCGATCGTGACCGGGATGAACAGGAAGTGGTTGACAGACGTGAACGCGAACTGCCACCTTGCGAGGTCTTCTCGCATCTACGGCCTCCTCACCGGGCGGCCGGACTGACCGGCCGCCCGGTGCCGCGCTTGCCGCGCCGAGAGGTCAGGCGTGCGCCCGGTGACCGTGTGCGCCGTTGTGCTGCTGCCAGGCCATGGCACCTGCCGTGGTCGCGGCCTTCGTCGCGCCCCACTTCTGCTTCATGACTTCGCTGGGCGGTACCTCGAGCTCGCGGAACCACTTGCGAGTAGCGGAAGCCATCGCGGTCCCGCCCACGATCATGCCGCAGAGCCCGACGAGAGCGCCCGCGCCGATCAGCGCAGCGCCGATGATCATCGGAGTCGCGTTCAGCTGAAACCCGGTTGGAGAACTCTGGGCGTATGTCATCTCGTCCTTCCTCGCGTTGTGGGTCAGAGTGACTGTTCCCGTGCGCTAGGGAGCCGGGCTCATCCGTTACGGGTGATTGCCGTGGCCGGGTGCCCTGCCGGTGCTCTTCGCGGGGCGGGAGCGCGGAACTCCGAGACGTCGGAGCCGAGCCGTTCCGCTATGTGCTCGCCGACCCGGATGGCGTTGGCCATGGCGGTCAGGGCCGGGTTGACCGCGCCGATGCTCGGGAAGAAGCTCGTGTCGGCCACGTAGAGGTTGTCCACTTCGTGGGCCTTGCAGTTGACGTCGAGCACCGACGTGCCCGGGTCCGTGCCGAAACGGCAGGTCCCGGCCTGGTGGGCGACGCCCGCGATCGGGACGT
>JASIGS010000318.1 GCA_030052355.1 Streptosporangiaceae bacterium
TCGATGCGCTCGCGCGTCGGGGCGGGTGGTTGCCGGCGAGTGCTACTCGAACGAGGGCTTGCGGTCCCTTGTCCGCTTCAGTTCGAAGAACCCGTCCGCCGCGGTGACCAGCGCCACGCCGTCCCACAGTTGCCCGGCGTCCTCGCCCTTGGGTGCCGGCGTGATGACCGGGCCGAACAGCGCCTTGCCGCGGATCCGGATGACCGGCGTGCCGACGTCGAGCCCGACCTCGTCGAACGCCTCGTTGTGTGAGGCCTTGATCGCGTCGTCGAACTCGGTGCTGTCGGCGGCCTTGGCCAGCGACTCCGGCAGGCCGACCTCGGCCAGCGCGTCAGGGATCGTCGCGGGGTCCTCCCGGCGGCCCTCGTTGTGGAATCGCGTGCCGATCGCGGTGTACAGCGGTCCGAGTATCTCCTTCCCGCTGTGGTCGGCGGCGGCGGCGCAGACCCGGACCGGGCCCCAGGCTCGCTTCATCCGCTCGATGTACTCCTCGCTGAGCCCCTTGCCCTCGTGCTGGGTGAGGTTCAGGTAGGCCAGTGACATGATCCGCCAGTCTGCGGATACGGGGCGGACCTTTTCCACCTCGAGCATCCAGCGCGAGGTGATCCAGGCCCACGGGCACAACGGGTCAAACCAGAACTGCACAGTCTCGCGGGTTTCCTGTGTCGTCACGACCGCGCCAACAGCCTTCGCAGACCGGCTATTCCCCCAGTCGCGGGTCGCGGTCCCTGACGGCTGGCCTTCGTCACGGCAGAGTAGCGTGAGTGCTTTAGTACGCAGCTACCAGCTTGGGGGGAGGCAGGTAGCCATGACCACTGCGCCTATGCCTGATGATCCGCGTCCTGACAGTAACGAGCAGGCTGGTTACCCGCAGCCAGGTGCTGACCAGGCCGGATACGGAGCGGGCGGCTACTACGGCGAGCAGCGGTCCTCCGGCCGCCGGCCTTCCGCCCACCCCCACGTCGAGGCTGGCCGGCTCTGGGCTGGTGGCGTCGCCACCGCCATCGTGGCTGGCTTGATCGCCCTGATAGGGGTGCTGGCCGCCCGGTGGCTGTTCAATATCCCGCTGCTGGCACCGAAGAGCCAGGGTTCTTATGGGAACGTGCACACCACCGACCTCGTGCTCCTCGCGGCGGCAGCCGCGCTGGTCGCGACCGGTCTGGCCTATCTGCTTCTGCTGAGCACACCCCGGCCGCTGGCGTTCCTGGACTGGATCATCGCGCTGGGCACGGTGCTTGCCGTGGTGCTCGCGTTCAGTACCGGTGCACCGCTGAGCCAGCGGGTCGCGACGTCGATCGTTTACATAGTTCTCGGATTCGCGATCGGATCGCTGCTCAGAGGCGTAGCTGCCAGGTCTGTAGCAGCGCGATAAAAGGGTAGTGGAGCCGCCCGGTTAGCTGCGCGGGCTCGGATCGGCGGCTTCGGGCAGTCTCGTTCCCCTTATTAAGGGGCGTCGGCCGGAACCGGAGGCGTCCCGCACAGCAGGATCCGGTTCATCACGCGGCGCATGCCCTGGTAGTCGTTGACGGCCAGGTGCCAGACCTGGCGGTTGTCCCAGAACGCGATCGAGCCGGGCTGCCAGCTGAACCTCGTGCAGAACTCCGGCTTCCCGCCGTGCTCGAACAGGTAGCGCAGCAGCGGCAGGCTCTCCCGCCGCGTCCATCCCTCGAACCGGACGGCGTACTCCGGGTTCACGTAGAGCACGTTGCGCCCGGTCTCGGGGTGCCTGGTCACGACCGGGTGCAGCACGCCCTCTGCCGCGTCGTACTCGGCGACCGACGGCTCCGGCGGGGCGGTGTTCTCGTAGCCCATGCCCAGTTTGCGAACGTTGGCGTGCACGGCGCGCATGCCCTGCAGGGTGCGCTTGAGCCCGTCGGATAGCGCCTCGTAGGCCGGCACCATCCCGGCGAACATGGTGTCCCCGCCCCGCTCCGGGCATTCCTCCGCGAACAGCATGGTGCCGATCGGGGGCTCGTCGAAGCAGGTCATGTCGACGTGCCAGCTCTCGCCGACGTTCCTGGTCTGATCGGGCTCCTTGCGCAGCTGCTGCTTCGTCCTGATCTCCCCGAAGCGGAGCGCGAACCGCTCCCGCTCTTCCCCGGTCAGCTGCTGGTCACGGAAGAAGATGACGCCGTACTCGGCCCACGCCCTGCGCACCGCCGCGTAGGTCGCGTCCGGATGGTCGCGCGACAGGTCGACCCCGCGAATCTCCGCGCCGATAAGCCCGCCGATCGGGTGGACTTCCACCTCTGCCAGGATGTCTGTGCTCATCGCGCCTCCCGGGCGAATGCCGAACGCGCTTCCATCATCGGGCGCGACGCCATGCCGCGACAGCGCGTTCCCGCGGACCGGAAGGCCTCGCCTCGGCGGCCAACGGGGTATGCGCGACAACCAGTTGGGTGAGCGCGACGTCGGTTAGAGGGCTGGCCAATTGCAGAGAAGCGGGAGAATATCAACCCTGAAAGGGTTTGATATAACCAGCTCATCACGGCTCGGGTCCCGGTTGGCCCTAACAATTGCAGGGTGCGAGCACGTAGCTGAACCTTGCGACTCGAGGTGATCAGGACGGACACCGAATCTTCCCCGCGTGCTTCCCATCGCCCGGAGCTTCGGCACCGGGTGCTGATAGCCGACGACGAGAAGCGAATCGGCCAGGTCCTGACCCGGATACTGCGCGCGCACGGGATAGCTTCTGACACCGCCGAGGATGGGGCGAGCGCCGTCGCCATGACCTTGTCGGGGTCCTATGACCTGGTCATCCTCGATCTCCTCATGCCTGGACAGGATGGGTTCAGTGCGCTGCGCGAGATCATGCACCGCAGGCCGACTCAGGCGGTCTTAGTCCTGTCGTGCCTGAGCGACCCTGAATCGAAGATGGCGAGCCTCAGCCTGGGCGCGGACGATTACGTCGCCAAGCCCTTCCACGTCGGTGAGCTGGTGGCGAGAGTTCAGGCACGCTTGCGGGCGGCTAGCCGCGCCATAGTGCCGGTTCTGTCGTGCGGGCAGCTGACGCTCGACGTGCTGCGACGGCAGGCAGACTCCGGCGCCGGGCCGGTGACGCTCACCAGCCGCGAGTTCCAGCTGCTGTGGGAACTGATGCACCAGCCCGGGGCGGTGGTTTCCAAGGACGACCTGCTCGCCCGCGTGTGGGGCGACGTGCCGCGGTCGGTTTCTAACGTGGTCGACGCCTACGTCGCCAGGCTGCGCGCCAGGCTAGGCCCGGACGTGATCACGACGGTGCGGGGAGAGGGCTACTGTGTCGCTGCAGGCTGAGGCCGCGCCGATGGCGGCTACGGAGGGGAACGCCCCGCTGGTTGGCAGGCTGTGGGAGTCCCGCTGGCCCGAGGTCGCCTGGGCTGCCTTCGCCGTCGGCAACCTGGTGTGGATGGTGCTGGACCCGGCGTGGTCCATGTTGCCGTTCCACTTCACCTGGATCAGCCTGCTGCTGCTGTACGGCCTCGGTTACCGCACCGC
>JASIGS010000319.1 GCA_030052355.1 Streptosporangiaceae bacterium
CCTCCGACCCAGGAGGCTTCCCAGTTGTAGTCACCGTTCTTGGTGGTCAGCTGGATGGTCTGATCTACGTCGGTCAGCGTCACCGACCTGACGTTGCCGGACTCGATCGCGGCGATGGCACGCGAAGTGCTCACCTGCTGGTACTGCGTCCCGGTGTTGACCAGCTTGTACAGGATCACGAGGATGATCGCGACAAAGAGGATGGCCAGCACCCAGCCGCGGAAAATGCGCTTCAAATCCATCGATGAACGGCCCACAGGTCCGGCCGGTCCCTCCTGACGAGCCTCGTGCCCCGCCGTCCGAAGCGGGACTACCTTGCCTACCAGCGCGCAAGTGCGACTGTTTTGTTCCCGTCGGTTAGGCGGGAATTACTCGACGGTACACCGCGCTGGCCGTGACCGGCACGCAACGGGCCGCACAGGGGCAGTGGCGGCCGCCTTACGCGTCTTACCCAGGCTAACGAACCTTGTAAGCAGGTCAGTTCCCGCGCCGCTCAGGCGCCGTTCTGCCGGTAGACGTGCTCGGCCAGAGTGCCAATGAATGGCAGGTTCCGGTATCGCTCGGCGTAGTCGAGACCGTATCCGATCACGAATGCGTCCTCGATATCGAAACCAACGTACTTGACGTCCACGTCCATCCAGGCCGCGGTCGGCTTCCGCAGCAGCACGCAGACCTCTACGGACGCGGGCCCGCGCGAGCGCAAGTTGCCGACCAGCCAGGATAGCGTCAGGCCGGAGTCAATGATGTCCTCGACCACTAGCACGTGCCGCCCCGTGATGTCGGCGTCAAGGTCCTTGAGGATCCGCACGACGCCCGACGACTTGGTGCCGGAGCCGTAGGAGGAAACGGCCATCCAGTCCATCTGCGCGGACAGGTGCATGGACCTTGCCAGGTCCGCCATCACCATCACGGCGCCCTTGAGCACGCCGACGAGCAGAAGTTCGCGATCAGCGTAATCAGAGTCGATTTGCGCGGCCAGCTCACTGACGCGCCGGCTCAGCTGCTCCTGACTGATCAGGACCTGCTCGAGGTCTGCTCCCATGTCATTCGCGTCCACCCGGCTCCTCCGTCCGCCGTCGTGCTGAAGTGCAGCCTGCCACAACGGCGCTGGCAGCGGACCCCGCCTGGCAGGTCCGCCCAGCGCTGGCCATGCCAGCTGGTGACGAGACCGTCGAGGCTCGCGACGTTCCGCTCGGAAAGCGCACCAGCCGGGCAGCCCGCGGCCAGCGCGGCGCTGCGCAGGATCCGCATCCTGATCGCGGCGGGCAGCCCGGCCAGCGCTACCGCGTCCAGGCCCTGACTTCCGCCGCCATCAGCGGCGCCACCTCCTGCGCCGCCGATCGGGACCGCTTGCGCCGCGGCAAGGTCGTCAAGCGCGTCCGCGTCCGCGCGGAGCAGGCGCGCGGTTCTGGCCAGAGCCTCGGCGACGCCGGGCCCGAGTGCCTCCTCCAGCGCGGGCATGAGCCGCCTGACCCTGACCCTGGTGAACGCCGGATCGTCGTTCTGCGGGTCGTCCCACACCGGCAAGCCGAGCGCGACGCACGCCGCGCGAGTCTGCTCCCGGCGGAGGCCAAGCAGCGGCCGCAGGTAGCAGCCGGCAACCGGCGCCATGCCGGCCAGCGACCTTGCGCCAGAGCCACGAGCCAGGCCGAGCAGGACGGTCTCGGCCTGGTCGTCGAGCGTGTGCCCGAGCAGGATGGCAGCAGCTCCGGCGGCCTGCGCGGCCTGTTCCAGTGCGGCGTACCTCGCCTGCCTCGCGGCCGCTTCTGGCCCTGGGTAGCAATCCGCATCGCTGCTGCGCGACCCTGGCACGCTGACGCCGACGGTCAGCACCGGGTCCAGGCCAAGGCCGGTCAGGGTCGCCGCTACCTGCTCGGCGACGCGCAGCGACCCAGGCTGCAGCCCGTGGTCGATGGTGATCCCGCCTGCCCGCACGCCCGCCTTGGGCGCTTCGAACGCGAGCCCCGCCGCCAGGGCGAGCGAGTCAGCTCCGCCGGAGCATGCTGCCAGCGCCAGGTCGCCTGGCTCGAGGTCGGCCAGGGAGCCGCGGACCGCACGGCGCACCGCGGCGACTGCCGGATGCGGTCCCATCAGGCTCAGTCCGCGATGCTCGCGGTCGATGCGCCGGCGCCGTCGACGCGCTCAAGCCAGGCGTGCGGATTAGCCAGTTCGTCCCGGGTGGGCAACGTCTCCGGAGAGGTCCACACCTTGTTGAAAGTAGCCATGCCGGCTTCGTCGACGACCGCCTTGACGAAGCGCGAGCCCTGCTCGTACTGCTTCATCTTGAGGTCGATGCCGAGGATCCTGCGGATCGCCTGCTCCACCCGGCCCGCCGACCCGCGCCTTGCGCTGAACTTCGCCCTGATCTCGGCTACCGACGGCACCACTTCCGGTCCCACCGCGTCCATCACGTAGTCGCCGTGACCCTCGACCAGGGTCATCACGCAAGTCATCCGGTCAAGGATCGCGCGCTGGCGGGGGCTCTGGATGGCCTCGATGAGGCTCTCGCTGTCACCGCCGCGTACCGCGCCCGCAACGGCGTCGGCCGCCGAGCGCAACCGGTTGAGGATCGACGCCGGATCCAGGTCTGAGGCCAGCAGGAAGTCGGTCATCTGCTGCTGCACGTAAGGTCGCAGCCAGCCCACCGACGTGAACTGCGTCCGGTGCGTCTCCTCGTGCAGGCACACCCACCGGCGGAAGTCGTGCGGGTTCACATCCAGCTCGCGCTCGACCATGACGATGTTCGGTGCCACGAGGGTGAGCCGTCCGGCCGGCGCGCTGTCGCTCGGCGCGTCGGGATCGGGCGGCAGGAACAGTTCGTACTGGCCGAGCACCCGGCCGGCGAGGTAGGCCAGGATCAGGCCTGCCTGCATCCCGGTGACCCTGGATCCGACCGCGGTGATCACTGACGCCGGGTCGGGAACCGCGCCGTTTTCGGCCATCCGCTGCACCAGGGGATCGAGCACCACCCTGAAGCCATCCACGTTGGCCCTGATCCAGCCCGGGCGGTCTACTACCGCGACGTTGCCGTCGTCAGCCGCCCCCGGCAGGCCGGTGACGTCGTGCACCGGCTGCGACACAGCCGCCGCGAGCTGCCGCAGCTCGGCGACTACCTTCCGGGCTTCGGCGAGGCTTACCTGCGGTCCTGGTCGAACCCAGCGAACCCCGGTGGAGGTCGCGACCTGCCAGTCAATCATCTGCGCGCTCACCCCTCCACCGTACGTGTAGTGCGGGCGTTACGTCCTGCCGGGATGTTCGGTCCTCGCCAAACATCGTGGCCGCCTCGTCAGCGGCATCCGCAGGAGGCCAGCACACCCGCCAGGCTGACCAAACTCGTCGCCGCGGGAACGAGCTCGGTGGGCTGGATCTGATCGGCCATCACGGCGAAGGACAGCAGCTGGCCGTTCTTCGCGTACGCGATGCCGGCCAGCGTGGCGACCGTGCTCAGGTTCCCGGTCTTTGCCCTGACCACGCCCCGTGAAGCGGGCCCTCCCGGCCCGAACACGCTCCCCCCAGCGGTCAGGGTTCCGGAGAAGTTAGCCACCGGCAGGCTGGTCAGCACCGACCTGAGTTGCGGCAGGGTGGCGGCGAGGCCGATGAGCCGGACCAGCGCCGTCGGCGTGATCGAGTCGTAGACCGACAGCCCGCTGCCGTCGTACAGATGGACGCCGGTCACGCCGAGCTTGCGCAGCACGGCCTCGACGGCGGCGGCCGCTCCGCTGAACGAGGCCGGCCGACCGGTCGCCAGGGCCACGTGCCTGGCCAGGTTCTCCGCTATGACGTTGTTGCTCTCCTCCAGCATCCACTGCACGATTTCCGAGAGCGGCGGTGACGAGACGCTGGCCAACGTGGCGGCGCCGGCCGGCGCCGTCACCTGTGTCGGCGCGCCGCCGACGGTGATGCCGTCGGCGCGCAGGAAGCCAGCGAACGCGGTCGCGGCCGCCAGCGCCGGGTCCGGCGAACGCGGGCGGGAGTTGGCGATGTCTGCGTCTTCCGGCGCACCGGACGCAGTGAGAATGCCCTGATCGACCTCGAGCGGTGTGATCACCGTGACGTTCCCGGTCGTCACGTAGGCCGGAGTCCATCCCGGCGCCAGGCCTGGTCCGGTGTACAGAGAGGTGTCGTATCCGAGCCGCACGCTGCGCACTCCGCGCGCGTGCAGTGCCCGCGCCGTGCTGCCGGCGAGGGCCAGCAGGGTCGCCGGCTGCGGGTAGTTGCTGGACGGCGGCTTGCCGGCGGCCAGCGTCGGGTCGCCGCCGCCGACCAGGACGATGTTCCCCGTCGAGGCGCCAGCGACCACCGTGGTGCGGAACGTCGCGGCCGGGCCGAGCACGTCGAGGGCTGCGACAGCCGTCGCGAGCTTGGTTGTGGACGCAGGAGTGAAACCGGAGTCGGCGTTCTGCTGATACAGCAGCTGGCCGGTAGTCAGGTCGGTGACCATGATCCCCAATTGCCGACCGAAGACCGGCGAACTCATGAAGGGCGCCAGCGCGCTGGCGACTCCGGCCGCGGTGGCGCCGGCCGACCGGATCGGGGAACCGCTCGCGGCGCGCAGGCCCTGCGCCGGCTCTGCCAGGCGCGTCGCGGCCACACCTGGCCGCCGCCACAGCGCCAGCCGGTGGGGCAGCAGCCGCGCGACCGTGATGCCAGCCACGATCGTCAGCGCGCACACCAGCGCGAGCGCTATCGATCCGAGGCGGGCGAACCGACGCAACGTAGGTTCCCTTCGCAAGATAGGGTTTCCCCGCGTTAGGTGCCCTTCGCGCGATGCACGACCCCGCAAGGGCCGACGCCGGCTAGCGGGTAGACAGCAGACAACCAGGCAACTGAGTTCGCCATCGTAGCGCCAGGGGGCGAAACGTGGAATTCGACGTGATCATCGAAATCCCCAAGGGGCAGCGTAACAAGTACGAGATGGACCACGAGACCGGCCGGATCAGGCTGGACCGGATGCTGTTCACCTCGACCAGGTACCCCGCGGACTACGGCTTCATCGAAGGCACGCTGGCCAACGACGGCGACCCGCTGGATGCGCTCGTGCTGCTCGACGAGCCCACTTTCCCCGGCTGCCTGATCAAGTGCCGGGCCATCGGGATGTTCCGGATGCGAGACGAGATGGGGCCCGACGACAAGGTGCTGTGCGTGCCGGCCACAGATCCCCGGATGGCTCACTTCCGTGACATAACAGATGTCTCCGAATTCGATCTGCTGGAGATCCAGCACTTCTTCGAGGTCTACAAGGCCCTGGAGCCAGGGAAGATGGTGGAGGCTGCCACCTGGGTCAGCATCCGTGAAGCCGAGGCCGAGATACTGGCCTCACGGAAGCGCCTGGCCGAGCAGGGGACCGGCCACCATCCGTAGATCGGCTGCTGCCCGTAGGTGCCCAGCTCGTGCCCGGGAGGTCATCGGGCCCGCGTGGCCGCACCAGAACTGGGCAACATTCTGGAACGGACGACATACGTAATTGATCGACACTTAGTTGTCCGGGGTGCAGGAGGTGTCATGGCCGACGTTCCCTCACAAGAGGGCACCGTGGCCGGTGTTCCCGGCAGAGCCGGAGCCGTGGATGACGTGCTGCACGAGACGCCCCTGTTCGAGACCCTCAGCGAAGAGGACGCGACCGCGCTGCGCGCCGACGTGATCGAGGTAGATCTGGACCGGGGCGAGCGGCTGTTCTCCGAGGGCGAAACCGGGGACAAGCTGTACATCATCCTGACCGGAAAGATCAAGCTGACCAGAGCGGCACCCGACGGCCGGGAGAACCTGCTCAGCGTGCACGGGCCCGGCGAGATGTTCGGGGAACTCTCGCTGTTCGACCCGATACCGCGCACGTCGAGCGCGACCGCGGTGACGGCGGCCCGCCTGGCCGCGCTCGGCCACGACGACCTGCGGACCTGGCTCTCAAGCCGGCCAGATGTCGCCATGCATCTGCTGCAAGCACTCGCCCAGCGGCTGCGGCGGATCAACGACGTGAAAGCCGACCTGGTCTTCACCGATGTGCCAGGCAGGGTCGCCAAGGCTCTGCTCGACCTCGCGGAGCGTTTCGGTACCGCGACGCCCGACGGCATACAGGTCAATCACGACCTGACCCAGGAGGAGCTGGCGCAGCTCGTCGGGGCTTCGCGCGAGACAGTGAACAAGGCGCTGGCCGACTTCACCGCGCGCGGCTGGATCCAGCTTGCGGCAAAGTCAGTCCTGGTGACCGACGCCGATCGGTTGCGCAAGCGAGCCCGCTGAGGCTGCCCGGCTATTCCGGATTTATCCCGAGCCTAGTTTTGTTAGTCATGATCTTCGCGGCTCATGGGTGTTGCACCCATGACCGACCGACAGATCGTTTTGCCGTTAGTCGACTGATTCGGTCCGCGAAGCGGATCCAGACCCGGGCCCGGACGAGGGAATCTCGCCGAGCGCACGCAGGTAGTCGAGCTGGGCCCGGACGGAGAACTCCGCGAACGGCCACAGCGCCCGGTCGACGGCCGCGTAGACCCTGGCGACTATCTGCGCCGGGGTGCTGTCCCCGGCCGCGAGGGCGGCCCGCACCTCGTCCAGCCGTTCCGCCCGGTGCGCCAGGTAGAAGTCGAGCACACCCGCCGGATCGGCTAGCAACGGTCCGTGGCCTGGCAGCAGCCTCTGCAGCCCGGTCTGGTCGGCCAGCGCCCGCAGCCGCCGCAGCGAGTCCAGGTAGTCGCCGAGGCTGCCGTCTGCCCCGATCACCGTCGTGCCGCGGCCGAGCACCGTGTCACCCGTCAGCACCGCCTTGTCGGCCGCGAGCAGCAGGCAGACCGAGTCGGAACTGTGCCCGGGAGTCGCCACCACCCTCAGCTCGCAGCCGCCCACGTCGATGACGTCGCCAGCGGCGAGGCCCTCAGTGCCGAGCCGGTGCGCCGGATCTACAGCCCGGACCGGAGCCCCCGTGAGCTCGGCCATCTTCGCAGCGCCAGCCGAGTGGTCCAGGTGCCGGTGCGTCAGCACGATCAGGCCGACGCGCTGGTCGGCACCGGCCGCGACGCCCAGCACGCGGCTCAGGTGGGCATCGTCGTCCGGGCCAGGATCCACCACGATCGCTGTCCGCGCGCCGGGCTCGGCGATCAGCCACGTGTTCGTCCCGTCGAGCGTCATCGGCGAAGGGTTCGGCGCCAGCACGCATCGTGCCCTGCTGGTTCCCGACCCGTCGATCGGCTGCTGCCGCTCGGGAGTGCGACCCCCCTGGTCCTCCCGCGGGCCCTCCGGCTGTGCCGTCACGGGTACTCCGTCACTGGGTAGTCCGTCACGGGTACTCCGCGATGCCTGGCACGGTCAGCCAGACCGCGCCCTCCCGCTGCGCCACCGTCGGTATGACGGGAACGACGTGCCGCGGGCTGGTCAGCGCGTCCTCCGGGCTGCCGCACGCTGCCAGCTCGGAGAGCGTCACGGCCGTCGGCGGAAACAGCCTGATCTCGCCGCGCTTTCCCGCCGCCAGCGCGTCGGCCGGCCGGACCCAGGCGACCTGTGAGGCCTCGCCGCCCACGTCCCTCGTGCGCTGACCGGGGGGCAGCGCGGCGGCGAAGAACCTGGTGTCGAAGCGGCGGGGCTCGATCACCGGCGTGATCCACCGCGACCACGGGCGCAGCAGGTCCGCTCGAAGCACCAGGTTCCTGCGGGCAAGCAGCTCGGCCAGCGAGATCGACCTGTCGATCAGGGCGTGCCTGTCCCGCTCCCAGTCCGGCCCGGTGGCGTCGGCGACGACGGAGTCAGCCGACTCGCCGGCCAGCAGCACGCCGGACTCCTCGAAGGTCTCCCTGACCGCGGCGCAGACCAGGGCCCTGGCCAGCTTCTCCGGGGCGTCGAAGATGTCGCCCCACCGTGAGGGCTCCGGACCGGCCCAGGCGATGCGTTCTTCGGCGTCCCTGGCGTCGACCGACCCGCCGGGAAAGACGAACGCGCCGGGCGCGAAGGCCATCGACGCCTTCCGCCGCAGCATGTATACCTCGAGCCCGTCCACCGCCGGGCGCAGCAGCATGACCGTCGCAGCGTCGCGCGGCTGGGCCGGAGGCTGCTTCCCGGCGAGGATCTGGCTGGCCTTCTCGTCGAGGTCGGCCCCGATGCGGACCGACGCGGTCGGCGTCCCGTCCTGCGCCACTTACTTCCTGACCTCGACGACCAGCTCTACCTCGACGGGTGCATCGAGCGGAAGGACGGCGGTGCCCACCGCGCTGCGCGCGTGACGGCCGGCCTCGCCGAATATCTCGATCAGCAGCTCACTCGCGCCGTTCACCACCTGCGGCTGGCCAGTGAAGTCGGGTGCGCTGGCCACGTAGCCGGTCAGCTTCACGATCCGGCTGATCTCCGACAGGCCCCCGGCCACCGACGCCGCGGCGGCCAGCGCGTTCAGCGCGCAGGTCCTGGCGAGAGCCGCCGCTTCGATGGCGCCCACCTCCGCGCCGACCTTCCCCGTCGCCAGCAGCATGCCGTCGACGATGGGCAGCTGACCGGCCGTGTAGACCGTCGACCCGGTGCGCACCGCTGGCACATACGCAGCCAGCGGCGCCGTCACCGGCGGCAGGCTCAGGCCCATGGCGGCCAGGCGCTCGTCGGGCGAGACAGCGGCGGCCTCCGGGCTGCTCATTCCTTGACTCGCTTGAGGTAGGCAACGAGCTGTTCGGGTCCGCCAGGCCCCGGCACGACGGTGACGAGCTCCCAGCCGTCCTCGCCCCAGTTGTCCAGGATCTGCTTGGTGGCATGCACGAGCAACGGCACGGTCGCGTACTCCCACTTGGCCATAGCGGAAACCCTAGTGCACGGGCGCGCGGAAGGCCGGCCAGTGCTATGACCCAGGCGCCGCCCCGTCGCTCGAGCCGCTGTCGTCGGAGCCGGGAACGGCGTGGTGGACGGTGCCGACGTCGCCCCTCTCCGCGGCGGACAGCTCAGGTATGGACGGGACCTCAGGGATCTCGAGCGGGACATCCGCGGTGGCCTGCTCGATCTCGGCCGTCGCCTCGTCTGCCGCGGCCTCGATCTGGCCAAGCTGGTCGCCGGGGGCAGCTGACGCCGCCCCCTGCTCATCCTGGGCCGGATGCTGGGAACCGGGGGCGAACTTGTCGAAGAACCTGAGCAGCTCGACCGGCACCGGCATGACCAGCGTGCTGTTGCGCTCGGCGGCGACCTCAACCACGGTCTGCAGCAACCGCAGCTGGAGCGCCGCCGGGTCGCGCGCCATCACGTTGGCCGCGGCAGCGAGTCGTTTGGACGCCTGGAACTCGCCGTCGGCGGTGATGATCCTCGCCCGCCGTTCCCGCTCGGCCTCCGCCTGCCGCGACATCGAGCGCTTCATGCCCTCCGGCAGCGAGACGTCCTTGATCTCGACGCTCTCTACCTTGACTCCCCAGGGGCCCTCGGTGCCCTCGTCGATGATCTGGCCCAACCGCCTGTTGACCAGGTCGCGCTCGGCCAGCAGCTCGTCCATCTCGGACTGGCCGATGATCGACCGCAGCGAGGTCTG
>JASIGS010000320.1 GCA_030052355.1 Streptosporangiaceae bacterium
ACCGTGGTGGTGACGCCGGCGTCGATGGCCTCGATCGCCGACAGCAGGTTCCCGGCGTAGACGTCCTCGGGCCGGAACACCTTCCCCCACTGCAGGTAGTACCAGACGAAGTACTGGGTCAGCGTCCAGTCGGCGCCGTACGCGCGCATGGCGGTCTGCCACATGTGCCGGTGCGTGTCGACCATGCCGGGCATGAGGATGCCGCCGGTCCCGTCGATCTCGACGGTGCCGTCCGGCACCGCGAGGCTAGGGCCGACGGCCTCGATACGCTCGCCGCTGACGAGGACGTCACCGTTCTCAACAACGCGGTGGCCGTCGTCCATGGTGAGGACGGTGGCGTTCCTGATCACCACCGGGCGGCCGGGCGTCAGGTCAGACGTGGCTGTCATGAAACCTCCATTGATGCAGACACCGGACTGTTAAGAAGGATGAGGAGCGGGCGTGCGGGGCACCGCCCGGAATCCGGACGGTGCCCCGCACAGCCGTGGGACTTACTTCTCGAAGTAGCTGGCGACCGGCTTTCCGAGCGGCAGTCCCTTGCCGCCAACCGACTCCAGCGCGCCACTGAGGTAGGCGTAGTAGCCGAGCGCCGCGAAGATCAGCACGAACACCGCGCCGATGTGGTACGGGACGCTCGACGTGCCCATCACGGCCACGGCCAAGAACGCGACGCCCACCGTGCCGGCGCCCAGGATCAGCGAGAACACAAGCGGGAGGCGCAGCGTCACAAGGAACAGCATGAAGATCGCCGCATCCCAGCCGATGAGGAACTGGCCAAGCGTGTGCGGGATGTCGGCGTCCACGGCCGTCCCGTACCAATTGTGCGCGAGGCCGAGCACCATCGCCGTGTAGCTCAGCCAGAACCCGGCGAACGTGCCGAGTATCGTCGCGACGAACGTCTGCTGCAGCGACGCGGCCCAGATGGTCGCGATCAGCAAGCCGAGCCCGGTGCCCGCGAAAACAATCGGCTGGATGCTATCCGGCTGCACTGCAAGCGGTACGTTGCCGAGCAGCGAGATGCCCAGCACCAGGCTGCCGGTCGCAAAGACGATCAGCCCCAGTACGGCGGGGTTGCCGTCCAGGCGCGCGGTCTGGACGTTCTCTGCGGGCTCCCGCAGGTCAGGTTGAACATCGGTCATCGGAGCCTCCCTGTCTCGTGGCCGCGCCCCGACGGCGCTGGCCCCGACGTGAGCGGACTGGACTCTGGCGGGCACTGCCGGACGGCCAGGGGGGTAACATCACAACCGGCCGTGACCGCCATACGGACAAAGACTCACGTAGCGAACGGGCACAGCATTTCGCCAGGCGGTACGGCTGTCAAGAGCCTGTATTCATCAGGCGGAAATGTCATCGCAACAGCCCTGGTCATTGCGCGCTCAATGGCAGATCCGCCGATGCTCCGCGGGCGCCGCCAGGCGGCTGGCGGCCGGCTGCAAATCGGCGCACTGTCCGCGATGCGGACCGTCTGGGCAGACCGCGCTACAGTCTGTTTCAGACAGGAGTCGGGGGAGAGGAGCCTCATGGCACGGCGTGACGGCAACCCGGACTTCATAGAGGCGCTGGCGCGCGGCCTGGACGTGCTGCGTGCGTTTCAGCCGCGGCAGCCGGTGATGTCGCTGACGGCCGTGGCCGCAGCGGCCGGCCTGGCCAGGCCGACGGCGCGCCGCGTGCTGCTGACGCTCGAGCAGCTCGGTTACGTGCGCTCCGCGGACCGCGGCTTCGAGCTGACTCCGCGCGTGCTGGAGCTCGGCATGTCGTACGTGCTGTCCCGCAATCTATGGGAAATCGCCCGGCCGCACATGGAGCAGCTCGTCGCGCAGACTCACGAGTCCTCGTCCATCGCCCAGCTCGATGGCTCGGACATCGTCTACGTGGCCAGGGTCGCAGTCCCTAAGATCGTCGCGCTGGTCGTGACCATCGGCACGCGGTTCCCCGCCATGCAGACCTCGCTCGGCAAGGTGCTGCTCGCCGCGCTGCCAGCCGAGGAGGCAGAGCGCGTGCTGGCCGAGCCGAGCCGGTCAGGCATCACCCCGCGCGCACAGCCGAGCCCCGAGGAACGCGCCGCCACCCTCCGCGAGGTACGCGCCCGCGGCTGGGCGCTCACCGACGAGGAGCTCGCGGCGGGCATCCGCTCGGTGGCCGTGCCGCTGCGCGATGGCGACGGCCAGGTCATCGCGTCGCTCAACGTCAACGCGCACGCCGCGGAGACGCCGGTCGAGGTGCTGACCGACACCTACCTGCCGCTGCTCCTGCAGGCCGCCAGCGCTATAAGCGCCGACTGGGCCGCGTTCCAGTCGGCGCCTCAGGTTACTGTGGCAAGACCTGCGCCGGGAGCGCCCGAACCAGCGACCGCCCGCTAGCGGATGTCGCCTTGACATCCACGTGAGGGCGCATGAGACTTCATGAGCCGGACATATGTCCGGCTAGCGGACGAAGGACACGTAAGCACAGATGAGTCAGCCAGCCGGATCCGGGGGACCGTCGGGCGCCGGCCCGCTGTCAGGCCTGCTCGTCGCCGACTTCTCGCGAGTTCTGGCCGGCCCTTACTGCACGATGCTGCTCGCCGACCTCGGCGCCGATGTCATCAAGGTTGAGAGCCCGCAGGGCGACGACACCCGGCGCTGGGTACCGCCGGTAACCGCGGATGGCGTGTCGACTTACTACATGTCCATCAACCGCAACAAGCGCTCGGTGGCACTCGACCTTCGGGACGCGGCCGAGCTCGCGGCCGCGCGCGAACTGGCGCGCCGGGCCGACGTGTTCGTGCACAACTTCAAGCCTGGCGGGCTGACCAAGTTCGCGCTGGACTACGAGTCGGTGAGCACGGCGAACCCGCGCATCGTCTACGCCTCGATCAGCGGCTTCGGCTCTGGCGGCGGTGCCGACCTGCCGGGCTACGACCTGATGGTGCAAGCGATGTCCGGCCTGATGAGCCTCACCGGAGATCCCGACGGGCCACCGTACCGGGCCGGCATCTCGGCCTTCGACGTCATCGCTGGCCTGCACACGACGATCGGCATACTGGCCGCGCTCAACTACCGTGCCGCCACGGGTCAGGGGCAGCACGTCGAGGCGAGCCTGATGGCGTCGGCCATGTCCGGCATGGTCAACCAGACAAACGCCTACGCGGCCGCGGGCGTGGTCCCGTTCCGGATGGGCAACTCGCACCCGAGCCTGTTCCCGTACGAGCCGCTGCCAACCAGCGACGGCGACCTCATTATCACCGCGGGGAACGACGCGCAGTTCCGCAAGCTGTGCGAGGTCCTCGGCTCGCCGGACATCGCGGACGACCCGCGGTTCGCCGCGAACGAGGGCCGTACCGCCAACCGCCACGAGCTGCGGCCGCTGCTCGTCGAGCTGCTGTCGAAGCGGCCAGCGGCCGACTGGTTCGACGAGCTGATCAAGGCGGGCGTGCCGTGCGGGCCGATCAACACGGTCGACAAGGGCATCGAGTTCGCGGCGAAGATCGGGCTCGACCCGGTGGTTACCGCCGGACACGGCGATTCCGCTGTGCCGAGCATGCGCCACCCGCTGACGTTCTCGATCACCCCGCCGCGCTATGACCTGCCGCCGCCGACCCTGGACGAGCACGGGGACGAGATCCGCGCCTGGCTATCCGACGGGAGCGCTCATGACGGCTGACGGGCCTGGCGCCCGGGGTGCCGGCCGGGATGAACTGCCGCGCTTCCCGACCTCGATCGGCGCCTCCGACGAGGACAAGATCACGCTGCTCGGACAGGACCTGGCCGCCGACCTGATGGGCAAGGTCGGCTTCGGCGAGCTGGCGCTGTGGCTGGTCACGCAGAAACGGCCGACTACCTCGCAGGTCCGGGTGTTCGAGGCCGTGCTCGTCGCGCTGGCCGACCACGGCTTCACCCCGACGGCGATCGCGGCCCGCCTGACTTACCTGAGCGCGCCAGACTCAGTGCAGGGCGCGCTGGCTGCCGGGTTGCTCGGCGGCGGCTCGCGGTTCCTCGGCGTGACCGAGGACGCAGGCACGTTCCTATCTGAAGCGCTGGCCGGCGCGGACGGCATCCCGGCGGACACAGCCGGCTGGGACGCCCTCGCGCTCGCGGCCGTCAGGCAGGCGCGCGCCGCCAGGAGGTTCGTGCCCGGCCTCGGTCACCCGGTGCACAAGGTCACCGATCCGCGCACGCCTGTCCTGTTCGCGATCGCTGCGGAGGAGGGCCTGCTCGGGCCGCACCTGCGGCTGTTCGAGGCGATCGGCCGGGTTCACCCTCAGGTGCTCGGCCGCACGCTGCCGCTGAACGGGGCCGGCACGTGTGGTGCCGCGCTCGCCGATCTCGGCCTGCCGCCCAGCCTGCTGCGCGGATTCGCGCTGCTCGCCAGGACAGCTGGGCTGCTCGGCCACCTGGCGGAAGAGCAGCGCAGGCCGATCGGAAATGACATCTACATGACCGTCGACCGGAACACGGACTACCAGCCCCCCAAATTCTGACCAGGCCAGGAAGGAGCGGCCATGGCCAAGATCACAGCGGTCATCGCATCCACTCATCACCCGTTCTACCTTCGTGCCAGCACCTCGACGGGTGACGACCGGCCGCCTTTCGCTGACGAGTGGGTTGCCAAGATCACGGCATTCCGGGAAACGCTGACCCGCGCCAACCCCGACGTGCTCGTGATGGTCGGCAGCGACCATTTCCATCAGATCTGGCTCGACAACATGCCGCAGTTCCTGGTCGGCAAGGCGCCGTTCTATGACGCCAACTATTACAACGAGGAACGCGAGTTTGGGCTGCCGCGGATGTTCCTGCGCGGCCACGAGGAGCTGTCGGAGTACCTGCTGCGCAACGGGCTGGACTCGGGATTCGACCTGGCGTTCAGCAACGAGCTGCGGATCGATCACAGCATCACGTGCCCGATCATCACGCTGCGCCCGGAGGCAGACCTGCCCATCGTGCCCGTCTACACGAATATCTTCGCGCCGCCGATGCCGCAGCCCGGCCGGTTCGTCGAGCTGGGCAAGGCGATCCGGCGGATGGTCGAGGAGTGGCCGAGCGACCAGCGGGTCGCCATCATCGGCACCGGTCACCTCTCGCTCGAGCTCGGCGGTCCGCGTCAGTTCGGCCCGCACGGCCCTGACCCCGAGTTCGACCGCAAGGCGGTGTCGTGGATCGCGTCG
>JASIGS010000321.1 GCA_030052355.1 Streptosporangiaceae bacterium
AAGCCGGGCGTCGCGATGATCTCCTGGGCCTGCTTGCTGACCAGGAACGCCAGGAACTTTTGTGCCTGCGCCTGGTGCTTGCTCGACTTCAGTATCGCCGCGCCGGACACGTCCAGGACGTAGCCGGGGTCGCGGGGCGCGAAGTAGGTGATCTTCGAGTGCATGCTGCCCGCACCGACCTCGGCCCGCAGCCGGTACCAGTAGTACTGGTTGATCACGCCGAACGCGACCTCGCCCCTGTTGACCTCGTCGGCGATGTCCTCGTTGGCTTCGTAGATGTGACCTGCGGCGTTGGCATAGATCGCCTTGAGCCAGCTGAGCGTCGCGGCCTTGCCATAGGCGTGCAGATAGGCGGTGACGATCGGCTGGAAGTCGGTTTCCATCGGGGCCAGCGCGAGCTTGCCCGCGTACTGCGGGTCTGCCAGCTGGCTGACCCGCGTCGGCAACTGGCTGGCGGAGATCAGGCTCGGGTTGTAGATGATCACGCTGACGCGTGCCGACACGCCAACCCAGTCGCCCTGCGGTGAGTTGAACCTGCTCGGCGTCTTGGCCAGAGTCGACGGATCGACCGCCGACAGCAGCCCCTTGGCCTGCAGCTCCTCGAGCGGTGGCGAGTTCTCGGTAAAGATCACGTCCGCCGCGGAGCGCGAGCCCTCGGTCTCGATCTGGTCGGCCAGGATGTCCTCGTCGTTGCTGACCGTGACCACCTTGATGCCGGTCTTCTTCTCGAACGCGGCGATCAGGTTATCGGCCGTTTGCTCGTGCTGGCCGTTGTAGAGGACTAGCGTGTCGGCCGCCGAGCTCGAGCTGCCGCACGCCGACAGCGATGCGCAGGTGGCGAGGACCGCCAGGACGGCCGCGACGGCTGCGGCGATCCGCCTCACGTGCCGGCTCCGGAATCGGGGCACGTCTTGTTCAGCGCGGCGACCGCCGCCGTCAGGCGGCGGCTGGCGGCGGCGCTCGTGTCGTTGCTGGCGAAGACGGCAGCGTACGCGTCGGCCAGGCGATCGACGACGGGGCGCAGCCGGGCGTCCGCGAGCGGCAACGCGCGGAGCGGCTTGACCTGTGCCTCGGCGTAGCCGACGAGGTCGGAGCCCGGATCGGGCCCGTCCGACAGTGTCGCGCTGATCTGCGTGCAGCTGGCCGTGGCCGACGCGGCCGACGGCTGGCTGGTCCCGGCCGCGCAGGCCGCCAGCGGCGTCGCGAGCAGGCCGATCACGCCCAGCCTCAGCGCGAATACGGCCTTGGCGCGACCGTTGGTCCGATCTCGCTCAGCGTCCGTGCTCATCCGCATGCGCTCCGCGGCTATCTCGACAGTGCAACGACAGGTACAAAATATAAGGCCGACCTAAGTTAGGTTAGCCTTACTTTACGTATCTTAGCCGGGGCGAATCGCCGCGACCTACAGGGTCCTACTAGACGCTGGCCCGGGGCCGGCAGGGCCGTTGGTCCTGTTTCGGCGGCGGGAGGCCGACTTGCCAGCCTCCGGGCCGATCGCAGGATCGGGCCGCCGCACGTAGGCTAGACGGAGACGGCCTCCGGCATTGCATACGGCGGTTGGCCCTGAGATGTCACCGAGGTGACGAGTGCGAGACATCCTCGGCCCCATCACGAAGTGGTGGGACGCGAACGAGACCTTCGGTCTCGCCACCGTGGTGCGCACGTTCAGCAGTGCACCGCGCGAGCCGGGTGCCTCACTGGCCGTTTCGGCAGGGGGAGAGGTCGTCGGCAGTGTGTCTGGCGGCTGCGTCGAGGGTGCGGTTTACGAGCTTGCCACGCAGGTCATGGCCACCGGCGAGCCGGTTCTCCAGCGCTACGGGGTCAGCGACGACGACGCGTTCGCCGTGGGACTGACCTGCGGAGGAATCATCGACATCTTCGTCGAGCCAGCCAGCAAGGCGCGGTTCAGCGACCTTGCCGAGATTGCCGACGCGGTGCGATCAGGCGTACCCGTCGCGGTCGCCACGGTGATCGAAGGACCGGGCCAGGTCGGCGCGAGGCGGGTCATCTGGCAGGGCGAGCGCACCACCGGGACACTCGGCGCGGGCGACCGTCTTGACCAGGCGGTCGACGATGACGCGCGCGGCATGCTGGCGCAGGGTGTGACCGCGGTGCGCCGGTACGGTCCGCAGGGCGAGCGTCGCCTTGATGACCTCGCCGTGTTCGTCCAGTCGTTCGCGCCCCCGCCGCGGATGCTGGTGTTCGGCGCCATCGACTTCGCTGCGGCCGTGGCCAAGGTCGGTAAGTTCCTCGGCTACCGGGTGACGGTCTGCGACGCCCGCCCGGTGTTCGCGACCTCGTCGCGGTTCCCCGACGCGGACGAAGTGATCATCGACTGGCCGCACCGCTACCTGGCAGGCATCAGCACGGATGCCCGCACGGTGATCTGCGTGCTGACCCACGACCCCAAGTTCGACGTGCCGCTGCTGGAGGTGGCGCTGCGCCATCCGGCCGCCTTCATCGGGGCGATGGGCAGCAGGCGCACGCACGAAGACAGGCTCGCCCGGCTGCGCGAGGCCGGGCTGGGCGAGGCCGAGCTGGCAAGGCTGCGCTCGCCGATCGGCCTCGACCTCGGCGCCAGGACCCCGGAGGAGACCGCGGTGGCCATCGCGGCCGAGCTGATCCAGCTGCGCTGGGGCGGTTCCGGCCAGCCGCTGACCGTGACCAGCGGGCGCATCCACCACGGTCAGTTCCCGGCCGACGCCGCCGAAGGCGGCGCGCAGGCCGACGCCCTGGCGGGTGCCCATGACGTTCTGCTATCTGACGAGCGGGCCGGCTAGGTGCCTGACCCCGGGACGGTCGCCGGCGTGCTGCTGGCCGCCGGGGATGGCAGCAGGCTGGGCCGCCCCAAGGCCCTGGTGGTGGTCGGCGGCCTGACGCTGGCCAGCCGCGGCGTCGCAGTGCTGCGCGACGGCGGCGCTGCTCCCTTGATCGTTGTCACCGGCGCCGCTGACGTCGACATTCCGGGTGCAGCCACCGTGCACAATCCGAGATGGCGCACCGGGATGGGCTCGTCACTGTCTGCCGGCTTGAAGGCCGTCCCGGCCGGCTGCACCGCGGCAGTGGTCGCACTCGCCGATCAGCCCCTCGTAGGGGCGGAGTCCGTGCGCAGGCTGATCGGCGCCCACCGCGCAGGCGCGAGCGTCGCCGTGGCCGCCTACGACGGCAAGCCGCGCAATCCGGTGCTGATAGCGCGCGAGTACTGGCCTCAGGCGATCGAGCTGGCCGTCGGGGACGTCGGCGCCCGGCCGTTCCTGCGGGCGCGCCCCGAGCTTGTGACGCTGGTGGAGTGCGGCGACACCGGCCGTCCCGACGACATCGACACCACGGCGGACCTTGCCAGGATCGATGAACTGCTGGCTAGCGACGCGGCTCGCCCTGGTCGCCTCGTCCCCCCAGGGGGCCCGGTACCTTAACCGGGCTGGCTGCCCTGCAACCCCCAGCTATGCGACACGTCCTCGCCTGGCGCGAGCGTCAGCAGGTCATCGCCGGTGACGAAGGCGTTGGGCGGGCAGGTCATCGGCTCGACCGCGAGCGCCCGCCTGCGAGCGTTCGGGGCCAGCGTGTCTCCGGTGAACACCTGGAGCCAGCGGTAGCCGGGGCCCGCCCACAGCGCCACCTCGACCTCCGGCCCGGCGAGCACCGCCCAGCTTCGGCCCTCCGGATCGGGGCTCAAGCCGGTGAAGGCGTGGTCCATGGCGGTGCCGCCGATGAGGCGCCGGGACCGGAAGTCGAAGTCCGAGCCGGCCAGGTCCTGTGGCGGGCCGGAAGGTATGCCGCGCGCATCTGCGGGCAGCCAGCGGGCGGCGGGCAGCTGAAGCTCGCACTCGTCGACCGGGCCAGAGCTCGCGCGCAGGTACGGATGGGAGCCCGTGCCGTAGGGGGCGGGGCGGCTGCCGACGTTCCGCGCCGTCACCGTCACCCGCAGGCCTGCCTGCGCGGTGAGCGCGTAGCTTGCCCGCAGTTCCAGTGAGAACGGGTAGCCGCTGCGGCCGAGCAGCCGCAGGCCGAGTTCGACGCGGTCATCCGCGGCCGCGACCAGATACCAGGACGCCCACCGCGTCAGGCCGTGGATCGCGTTCCCGGTGGCCGGCTCGCTGATGTCCAGCTGGTAGCTGGCCCCGCCGAATTCGTACGTTCCGTGGTCGACCCGATTGGGCCAGGGGAGCAGCAGCTCGCCGGACGCGCCTGGCGGCAGCTCGTCGGCGTCGTAACCGGCCACGAGTGGCTGTCCGCGCCAGGACAGCCCGCGAAGGCCCGCGCCCAGCTCGGTGACCACGGCCTGGTAGTCACCGGCCACCAGTTCATGCTGCGTGCCGGTGAGCGGAAGCCTGGACTCAGCCATCAGACTCCGATTTCTTCGCGGGGATCCGCTGGTCGTCCCCCCGGGCTAACTTCGCGGGGGACCCGGGGTCGCCTCCCGGGTCAACTTCGCGGGGGTCCGGGGGTCGCCCCCCGGGCTAACACAGATGCCACCGCGCTGGCGGTACCGGACGGGTGAGTCCGGTTGGCGCAGATGTTACGCCGGCGGGGCTGCTTGGGGAGCGGGGGACCTTCAGCCCCGCCGGCACTTTGCACCCTAACGGCCGTCGCCATGGGTAGGGGGGAAGTTCAGCAAGTGCGCAGGTAGTAATCGGTCACGCTGGACGTCCGGCCCCGGGAATCAGGGAACCGCTGCGGACGGCCTCGGCCGCGAGCAGACCGAACAGGTAGAAGCAGGCGGACTCCTCGGTGCTGAAGACCTGGACCTCATGCCTCGCGCCATCGGCGGCCTGGAACACCTCGAACCCTTTAGGCGTCTGGAGCAGGCAGAACGCGCCTTCGATCTCCTCGCCCATCGCGTATGAGCCGACCGGGATACCGGCCAGATCGGCGAGCTCGGTGAACAGCTGCTCGCTCGCGAGTCGCGCCGCCGCCGAGCGCCGCCGTGATGGCGCAGCGCGGCGATCGGTCGTGATGCTTGTCACCCCGATGGCCGCGACGGCCGGGGTGGCCGGAGTGGCCGCCGCCGGGCTAGCTGCCGCCGTGATGCTGACCGCTGTCGCGCGAACTGGCTGTACCGGCGGCACCGACTGCTGTCCTGGTGGCTGTGGCGGTGACTGTGCAGGTGGCACTGCCGTGACCGCTGGGGGAGCCTCAGGCGAGGCGCGCCGCGACGCGGAGGCGGCGCGCAGCGCCTCCGCCTCGAGCGGAAGCGGGGCCTGGGCTGGAGCCGGCAGAGCGACGCCGCTGACCGCGTCGGGGACCGGCAGGTAGCCCTGCGGCGCCACCGAAGTCGAGAAAGCCGGGTCCTCCACCTGGTCGAACGGGGGGACCAGGAAGTACTGGCCAGTGTCGTGCCCTGCTGGCCTCTGGTAACCCTGGCTGGTCGACTGCCCGGTCTGGCCGGGCCGGCCCGCCGCGGTCGCGGAAGGGGCAGGCCGCGGGGGGTAGCTGGCGCGTTCCTCGATGATCTCGGTGACCTCTGTCCTGGGCGCGACGAGCTCGAACACCCCGCGGTCGACCTGCCAGTAGCCGAGTTGCTCTGCCTGGTACTCGTCGTGGCCCAGGTACTCGATGTGCAGCCGGTCGCCGAGATCGTCCAGGACCATGCAGCGTGCGCCGCGGAACACGCCTACCGGCCTGGCCTCCCACACGGCCTGGACGTCCTGCCTGCGGACCTGCTTGCGCCAGTGCCCGGTGGCCGGCTCGAAGCCGAGCTCCTCTGGGGGCGGGCACGCCGCGAACAGGACGACGTCACCCTCGGCGGGACCGATGCCGGCCTCGAACGCGGACCCCTGATATGTCGCCATCAGCCGGTAGCGCATAGTTCGGACCCTTCCGCCGGGCGCAGCCAGACCTGGCCATCGTATCGAGCGATGAACTCTGTGCGCCCCGTCGTCATCCTGTGCATCTCGGCTCCCACTGGTACCGGCACGGGATCGAGGAAGTACTCGGGGATGGGCCGATCACGGTCGGGCGTATAGCCCGTCCCGGTGAACGGCGGCTTCATCGCCCAGTCACCGCCGCCGTCGGCGGAATAGGGCACCCGGTATGCCTCGGTGCCGACCGCGCGCCAGCGGAGCAGGTACACCTCGGGCATGTCCGGGCTGAATTCTGAGCCTTCGTAGCCCAGGCTGAGCGCGTAGTAGATGTCTCTCGGCTGGGTGGACGGGCTGTCGGCCACGCGGTGCACGAAGCCGGAGATGATCGACCGCCGGCCGGTCAGGTAGGCCTCCACCATCCGCGGCGGGACGGCTTTGTGCATGAGCGTTCCCGGCAGCACCGTCTGCGGCGCCTCGCCAGCAATGCTCACGCTGCCGCCCCCTGTTCCTGACTCACCGTGCCCCACGGGACTCACCCTGCGACTCCATGAGGCTCTCATGGCGTGAAATATGTTCTCAACTGATTCGCAGCAGCGCCCCGTTTAGGGCGCAAGGCTACCGCCGCGCGCACCGCGCCCCGTCCCGCGGGCGGCCGTGACGTGCAGGACCACGGCTA
>JASIGS010000322.1 GCA_030052355.1 Streptosporangiaceae bacterium
ATGAGCTGTATGTCCTCGCGACGCCGCAGCAGGTAGGGAACGGCGCCGATGTGGTCCTCGTGCGCGTGCGTGAGCACCAGCGCCTCGACCCGGTCGAGCCGGTCCTCGAGGCCTGAGAAGTCGGGCAGGATCAGGTCGACGCCCGGCTGGTCCTGGTCAGGGAAGAGCACGCCACAGTCGACGAGGAGCAGCCGGCCAGCGTACTCAAAGACCGTCATGTTCCGGCCGATCTCGCCGAGGCCGCCGAGCGCGACCATGCGCAGCCCGTCGGCGGGCAGCGGCGGCGGCGGCCCGAGCTCCGGGTGCGGGTGGCTCACCTGAGCTTCACACCGCCCGCCGTGAGGTCCTGCCGCAGCTGCTCGATCTCGGCGGCGGTGGCGTTAGGCAGCGGTGCCCGCACCGACCCGCCGGGCTGGCCGAGCATGGTCAGCGCTGCTTTCGCCATGATCGCGCCCTGGGTTCTGGTCATGATGCCGACGATGACCGGTATCAGCTCCTGGTGCAGGCCCGCAGCCCTGACCACCTGGCCGGCCAGGTAGGCGTCGATCATCTCGTGCATCCGGTCGCCGACCACGTGGCCGACGACGCTGACCAGGCCGACCGCGCCGACGGAAAGGAACGGCAACGTCAGCGCGTCGTCCCCGCTGTAATAGGCCAGGTCAGTCCTGGCCATCACCTGCGACGCGGCGAACACGTCGCCGGTCGCGTCCTTGACCGCGACGATCTGCGGGTGCTCAGCAACCCTCGCGAGGGTGTCGGCCGAGATTTTCGTACCGGTCCGGCCCGGGATGTCGTACAGCATGACGGGCAGCCCGGCTGCGTCGGCCACTGCGGTGAAGTGCGCCACGAGCCCGCTCTGCGGTGGCTTGTTGTAATACGGCGTCACCACGAGCACCCCGTGCGCACCCGCCCGCTTCGCCTCGCGCGCCAGCTCGCACGAGTGCGCAGTGTCGTTCGTGCCGACGCCGGCGACCACCGCGGCGCGATCGCCGACCGCCTCCAGCACGGCCTCGAGCAGCCTGGACTTCTCCTCGTTCGAGGTCGTCGGCGACTCGCCGGTGGTGCCGCTGATCACCAGCCCGTCGTTGCGCATGTCGTCGACCAGATACTCGGCGAGCTTCGCGGCGCCCTCGTAGTCGAGGTCGCCGTTCCCTCTCATGGGTGTGACCATCGCCGTCAGCATGTGTCCGAACGGGGCTGACGAGCTTCTTCCGCCTGCAGGCGTCGCGTTCTCGGTCATACACCGAACGCTACCGGTCGCCGGCGCGCAGGTGTACCGCCGGCACGCGCTGACACGCTCGGCAGTGCCAGCCCGGGATACGCCAAGGCGAACCCCTAAGGGCGGCGCCGGCCGGCCAGCGGGAGGACAAAACCGGCCGGGCGCCGGCTGCGGCGCCGCGACGTGAGCTCGGGGGTACCCAAGCCGCGGGCGCCAGCTTCATTATCGGCCGCCATTGCACGCGGCGTTACCTGTTGAGCACAATTCGTTAGCGCAAGAGTCCGATTGAATCCGGCGGAAGCCCTTGCGCAACGCGGCGTGTCGGTGCTGGGCCGCCGCGTGCGGGCCGGACAGAATGGTGCGCAAGGCCCCTCCAGGTATGAGACGGAGGGGCCCATTAGCCGTTCGCGGCCTCTCTACCAGCGCTTGCGCACTCGCGGCGGGCGCGCCTGCGGTAAGCTGCGCCCATCCCGGGAATGGATCCCGGGCTGACGCTGTGTCCAGCGAAGCCGGTGAGATCCCGGCGCTGTCCCGCAACGGTGATGCCTCCACACGAGGACGAGCCCGGACGCCTGGCCGGCGCCCAACGAGGAGTCCTCGGAGGAAGGGCGGCTCGTTCCGATGCCCCGTCGGCGTCGCAGCGGACCCAACTTCGTCCTCCTGACCCCGACGGAGGATGACCATGCGCTGTAGTACTCGCTGGCTGTCTGCGTTGCTCGTAGCAGCCCTCGCTGTCGCGTGCGCGGCATGCGGCAGTTCCACATCCGATTCCAACCCGAGCACGCCGGCCCACGCTTCCGGGTCCGGCTTCCCGGTCGCGATCAAGGCCGCGAATGGCACCGTGGACATCGCGTCAAGGCCCGATGCGATCGTCTCCCTGTCGCCGACAGCGACCGAGATGCTCTTCGCCATCGGCGCCGGCAGCCAGGTCAAGGCGGTAGACAGTGACTCGGACTACCCACCGCAGGCACCGCACACCAGCCTGTCGGCCTACGACCCGAACGCCGAGGCGATCGCCGCCTACAAGCCGGACCTCGTCGTCATTTCCAACAACGAGGACAGCATCGAGCAGCAACTGAACAAGCTCTCGATCCCGGTGCTTCTGCTCCCCGCCGCCACCGACGTTGCGAACGTGTACGCGCAGATCGACGAGCTTGGCACCGCGACGGGTCATCTCGCGCAGGCTGAGCGCGAAGACTCCTCGATCCGCTCGCAACTCGCTAGCATCGTCGCCTCCGTGCCGAAGCACGCCAAGCCGCTGACCTATTACTACGAGGTCGGGTACAACCCGTACTACTCGATCACCTCGGCGACGTTCATCGGCAGCCTGCTCTCGCTGCTCGGGATGAAGAGCATCGCGGACTCGGTGCACGGAGCCGCCGCCGACGACGGCTACCCCAGCCTGTCGGCCGAGTTCATCCTGAAGGCGAACCCCGACTACATCATCCTCGCCGACACCGGCGCCGACGGCGGCCAGACCGCGACCACGGTGGACCGCCGGCCAGGCTGGTCGGTGCTCGCCGCGGTGAAGGACAAGCACGTCATCGCCCTCAACGCCGACATCGCCTCGCGTTGGGGACCGCGGATCGTCGACCTGCTGCGCGATGTAGCTGCCGGGATCGGAGCCGGGTCGAAGTGACCGGGCTGACGCGGCGGGGCAGGACGGCCACGCTGGCCGCCAAGGCGGAGCCAGCGGGGCAGGCCCGTCCCGCCGCACAAGCCCCTGCACCGGCCGGAGTCCAGGGGGTCTCCGGCCCCGCTGGCTCGCAACCTCCGCCGCACGCTGCGGACGTGAGGCCGGCCCGGCCGGGCCGGGCGCTCACGGTGGCCGGCATCGCGCTGCTCGCCGCTGTGGTCGCCGGGGTGTGCATCGGCCCGGCGGGACTTTCGCCAGTCGCCGTCGCGGAGGCCATCCTGGTGAAGCTGCCCTGGCACCCGGCGCTGGCGGTGCCGGCGCTGAACGCCGCGATCGTCTGGCAGATCCGCATGCCCCGCGTTGTGCTCGGGGCTCTCGTCGGCTCGATGCTGGCCGGCGGCGGAGCCTCGTACCAGGGCGTCTTCCGCAACCCGCTGGCGGACCCGTACCTGCTCGGCGTCGCCGCCGGCGCCGGCCTCGGGGCCACTATCGTGGTGGTCAGCGGCGCGAGCCAGGACCTGCTGGCACCAGCCGCGTTCGCCGGCGCCGCAGTGGCGGTCACGCTCACCTACCTGCTCGGGGCCAGTGCCGGCCGGTCCGGCCAGTCCGCAACGGCTGGCGGCGGGACCGGCTCCATCCTGCTGGCCGGGATCGCCATCGCCGCGCTGCTCACCGCTTTCCAGACCTACCTGCAGCAGGAGCACACCCAGCAGCTGCAGAGCGTTTACTCCTGGATACTCGGCGGCCTGTCCGGCGCGACGTGGTCCCAGGTCGCGCTCATCCTGCCCTACGTGGCCGTGTCCGCGATCGTGCTGCTGACGCACCGCAGGCTGCTCGACGTACTGCGGGTGGGCGAGGCCGAGGCAACCAGCCTCGGCGTCGACGTCGCACGGCTACGGCTGACCATCGTGGTCGCCGCCACGCTCGGCGTGGCCGCCGTGGTCGCCGTCAGCGGCCTGATCGGCTTCGTCGGCATCATCGTCCCGCACGCGATCAGGCTGACGGCCGGACCGAGCTACCGGATCCTGCTGCCGGTTTCGATGGTCGGCGGGGCTGCCTTCCTGGTGGCGGCGGACATCGCGGCCCGCACCGTCCAGGCACCGAACGAGGTGCCGATCGGCGTGATCACCGCGATCGTCGGCGCCCCGTTCTTCCTGTTCGTGCTCCGCTCCCGCAGAGCCAGGCAGGACCTGTCGTGATCGGCTTCGACGACCTCGTGGTGAGCTACGGCGACGCCCTGGCGCTCGCCGGAATCAGCGGCCGGACCGCCGACGGCGAATGGCTCGGCATCATCGGCCCGAATGGCGCGGGCAAGACAACGCTGCTGAACGCCATAGTGAGGCTGCTGCCGTTCCGCGGCGCGATCACCGTGTGCGGTCAGCCGGTCACCGGGCTCAGCCGGCGCCAGCTTGCCCGGCTGGTGGCTTACGTGCCGCAGCGTCCGCTGCTGCCGCCAGACATGACGGTCAGCGACTACGTGCTGCTCGGCCGCACCGCGCACGTCGGCTACCTGCGCGCCGAGACCCCGGCCGACCGGCGGGTCTGCGCCGGGGTGCTCGACCGGCTTGACCTTGGCCCGATGGCTGGCCGCACGCTGCGCGCCATGTCCGGCGGTGAACTGCAGCGGCTCGTGCTCGCCAGGGCGCTGGCCCAGGAGGCGCCCGTCCTGCTGCTCGACGAGCCGACGAGCGCCCTGGACCTGGGCCGGCGGATGGACGCGCTGGAGCTGATCGACCACGTGCGCCAGGAGCGCTCGCTGACCGTCCTGTCGGCCATCCACGACCTGACGCTCGCCGGGCAGTTCGCCGACAGGCTGATGCTGCTGGCCGATGGCCTGATCGCCGCCGTGGGCAAGCCGTCCGCGGTACTGCGTGAGGAGGTGCTGCGGGCTCAGTTCGGCCCTGGTGTGCAGGTGCTGACCACCGAGTCTGGCGAACTAGCCGTCATTTCCAGCCGCGGACGACGCGAGAACTAGCATCTGCTGCCGTGGCCGCTGCGACGGCCAGCATCACCAGCCCCGGACACCGCCACAGGCAGCATCACCAGCCCCGGACACCGCCACAGACAGCATCACCAGCCACGGACACCGTCACAGGGAGTTCGGTTTATAGCCATATGCGGGGTTCTAGCTGCGGCTCTGTCCTCGCGGGCTGTCCCGCCCGGGCCGCCCGCGGCTAGGCGGCGCTCGGCTCCAGGTAGGCCGCCCACTGCGGGTCCCCGTCGTTGACTGCCCCGATCAGCCGCCAGTGCGGACCCCGAGGCGCCGCCGGGTCGCGGGCTAGCGTCCAGCCGAGTTCCTCGATCAGCCGGTCAGCCTTGCGGTGGTTGCAGCGGGTGCAGGACGCCACACAGTTCTCCCAGCTGTGCTGCCCGCCCTTGCTGCGCGGCACGACGTGGTCGATCGTGTCCGCCTTGATGCCGCAGTACGCGCACAGATAGTTGTCGCGGCGCATCAGCGCCGCCCTGGTCAGCGGGATCCGGTTGCGATGCGGTACCCGGACGTAGCGCCGCAGCCTGATCACGGAGGGAACGGCCAGCTTCTCCGACGCGGAATGCAGCAGCAACCCGTCGGGGTCGTCGTGCACAACATCTGCCTTCTCGCCCAGCACGAGGCACACCGCGCGGTGCAGGCCCACCGTGGTCAGCGGCTCATAGGTGATGTTGAGCAGCAGCACCCGACGCACGCGCACCTCCCGCTCCGGGGAAAGAGCCAGTACCAGCAACCATATGCGCGCCGGCCACGTGGCGCCGGGGCACCCGTGACCAGTGTGACCGGCCAAGGCTCAGATAGCCAACACCAAAAGGCTGACGGGGCACGGAACGTGAGGTAACAGCAGCCTGGCGGCGAGGCAACGGTCACGATGCGCACGGCGCGGCACCAGCCGCCAGTCCGGCTGGTGAACGCCGGGCGGCGGTAGTCCGGCTATGGTGCCTGTCATGACCTTGCCGCCGTATCCGAATGCGCCCCGCCAGGACATCACCGACAGCCTGCACGGGCGCGAGGTCCCCGACCCGTACCGCTGGCTCGAGGACGCCGACAGCGAGCAGACTCGGGCGTGGCTGCACGCCGAGGATGAGTTTTACCAGGCTTTCCTGGCCGGCGTGCCCGGCCGGGAACGGTTCGCCGCGAGGCTCACCGAACTGCTCGGGGCCGGGGAGGTGGGCAACCCGGTCTGGCGCGGCGAACGTCAGTTCTTCATCCGGCGCGAACCCGGCCAGGAGCACGCCTCGCTGTTCACGGCCACGGCCTCCGAAGGCGAGCGGAAACTGATCGACCCGATCGCGATCGACCCGTCGGGAACGACGACGCTGGATAGCTGGCAGCCCGACCACTCCGGGGGGCTGCTCGCCTACCAGCTCTCCGAGGGCGGCACCGAGGAATCGGTGCTGCGGGTCATGGACGTCGCCACCGGCAGCGACGTGGACGGGCCGATCGACCGCTGCCGGTACTCGGATGTCGCGTGGTTGCC
>JASIGS010000034.1 GCA_030052355.1 Streptosporangiaceae bacterium
GCGTTCGAACGGTCAGCCCCCGCGCCGACTAGCAGCCGCGCCACCGCCTCGATCGGCCGCTGGGTAGCCGACAGGCCGATCCGCTGCACCGGCTGCTCCGCGACATGCTGCAGGCGCTCAAGCGTGAGCGCGAGGTGGGAGCCGCGCTTGTTCCCGGCCACCGCGTGGATCTCGTCCACGACTACCGTCCTCGCCGAGCGCACCATCTCCCTGGTCCGCTCGGCGGTGACCAGCAGGTACAGCGACTCGGGCGTGGTGATGAGGAAGTCCGGCGGCCGCTTGAGCATCGCGGCCCGCTGCGCCGGCGCGGTGTCGCCCGTCCGGACAGCGACCCGGATGTCCGGCGCGCTCATGCCGAGCCGTGCTGCGACCGCGGCGATCTCGGCAAGAGGCCGCTCCAGGTTCTGCCAGATGTCCACGGCCAGCGCCTTCAGCGGCGAAACGTAGACGACCTGCGGGCCTCCGGCTGTCGTCTCGCCCGCGTCGTGCGCCCGGTAGATCCGGTCAATGCACACCAGGAAGGCCGCCAAGGTCTTCCCTGACCCGGTCGGCGCCGCGATCAGTGTGTGGTCTCCGGCGCGGATGCGTACCCAGCCCTCGGCCTGCGGCGCCGTGGGCCCGGCCGGAAACTGCTGCCCGAACCACGCGCGCACGGCCGGATGGAAGGACTCAAGCACGCGGCCACAGTAACTCCGCCTGCCGACAGCCGTCGCCATATAACATCCGGGTGAAGGATTGCTGCGGAATACCTGAATGCCCACCACGGTTGACGCCAGTTGGTGCTAGTGCGGCGCGGCGGCCGGAGGTCCATCATGGGTACCCGGCGTAGCCGCCGGCAGGTGTGCTGAGAGCATTCGTCGCAGGGGCGCCGCGGGCAAGCAGCGGCTGAGCGGAGACCGGGGTAGCTCATGGACAAGGCGATCGTGCTTTCGCTGGCTGCCAGCCTTTGCACGGCCACCTCGTCGGTCTGCCAGCGCCTCGGCGCGAAGAGCGAGGAGCCGACCAACCTCGACGTTGCCCTGATCTTCCGGCTGGTCCGCCGCCCGATCTGGCTGACCGGCCTGGCGAGCATGATCCTCGGCTTCGTGCTGCAGGTGACCGCGCTGCGTTTCGGGCCGCTCGCCCTGGTGCAGCCGATCCTCGCCCTCGAGCTTCTGTTCGTCTTCGGCTACATGGCCGTGATCGGATCCCGGCGGGTGCGCACGCGCGACTGGCTAGCGGCCGTCGCCATGTCGAGCGGCCTCGGACTGTTTCTGCTGGCAGCGCTGCCGTCCGGAGGCCGGCTGCACGCCCCGGCCATCCTGTGGTGGCTGGCCGGACTGGCGACCCTGGGCGCCGTGCTCATCGGCCTGATCGTGGCGTTCGGTCTCGGGCGCCGTCCCGCTGCCGCGCCGTCGCGGCGGGCTGCCGTGCTCGGCGCCGCCACCGGTATCTCCTGGGGTTTCGTCGCCGCCGTCATCAAGGAACTCAGTTCGCATCTGGGCAGCGGGCTCGGCTCGATCCTGACCAACTGGTCGTTTTACGTCTTGATCGGAGTCGGCGCCGCGACGCTGGTGCTCGCCTCGCACGCGCTGGCGGCAGGTCCGCTGGCTGCGTCGCAGCCGGGATTCACCATCCTCGACCCGCTGTCTGCCAGCCTGCTCGGGGTGTTCCTGTTCGGCGAGCACCTCAGGTCCGCTCCCCTGTACCTGGCCGGCGAGGGAATCGCACTGGCGCTCATCGTGGCCGGGGTGTCCACGTTGAGCCACAGCCACCTCATCGCGGGCGAACCGGAGCCGACCATCCAGGAGCAGTACGCGCTGCGCTGACGGCAGCGTCTACAGCCTGCCGGCCGGGACGATCTGGACGCCGAGCGGGGCCAGGGTAACCGGGATGATCTTGAAGCTGGCGATGCCGAGCGGGATCCCCACGATCGTCAGGCACAGCAGCGCGCCCGTCACGAGGTGCGCGAGTGCCAGCCACCAGCCGAACAAGATCAGCCAGAGGACGTTCCCGATCAGGGCAGCCACGCCCGCCCCCGGCCGGTGCTCGATGGTCCTGCCGAACGGCCACAGCACGTAGTTCGCGATCCGGAACGAGGCGATGCCGAACGGGATCGTGATGATGAGGACGAAACAGATGAGGCCCGCGATCAGATAGGCGATGGCCATCCACACCCCCTCGAGCACGAGCCAGACGAGATTGAGAATCGCTTTGAGCACGCCGTCCCCCCGAGATGACGCGTGTGCCGCGGCAGTGTTGCCGCTGTAGTGCAACGATCGCACGGCGGCTGGCATCCGGATTCACACCGGACGGGTGATGACCACGCCATCCGGCGAGCGCATCGTGGCTCTCACGGCGCCACGCCGGTTCGGCGGCCGCGTGCCTGCACTGGGGGAACAGGAGGAGCAGATGGGCGTTCCGGAAGTAGATGTGACCGTCGACCAAGCCACGGGTGAGGCCCTGCTGGCACTCGCCCTGGGCGACACGGCAGCCCTGGGCGAGGCTTCTGACCTGCGAGAGCAACTCCGGGTAGACAGCCACCTGGATCCGAAGACGTTCGCGCTCGTGAAGATCGCAGCGCTGGTAGCCCTGGACGCGGCACCCGCGTCGTACCTCTGGCAGGTCCGCGGTGCGCTGCTGGCAGGGGCTTCGGCCAAGGAAATCCTCGGTGTGCTGACCGCTGTCGCGCCGCAGACCGGCATGCCCAGGGTGGTGGCGGCAGCCCCGGAGATCATGGTCGCGCTGGGCATGGAACTCCCGGAGGGCCAGGCCATCTGACCGTCTTCGCAGAACTCGTACCTGGGCCGACAGCGAGAGGAGTGACAGCGATGTTCGCCGGGCCGGTGGTTGTCAGAAGGCGCCCGCTGCTGCGAGCAGCCGCGATCGGAGGCACCTATGCCGCCGGCCGGGAAATGGGCCGCCGCGCGCAGGAACGCCAGTACGAACAGGCGACGAGCGACGCCGCCTTCGCCGCCCAGCAGGAACGACAGGCCCAGGGCGCCCCGCCAGCGCCGCCCGGTGCACCCGTTCCGCCCGCCGCGCCAGCAGATGCCCCCATGCTCGACCAGCTCGCTAGGCTGACAGTGCTGCACGACCAGGGCGCGCTGACTGACGCGGAGTTCGCAGCCGCCAAGGCCAGGGTGCTCGGCAACTGACCGCAGGCTGCTCCGGAGGCCGGCCCATGACTTCGGGCTCGAAGACGATCGAGCACGACATCGTCACCAAGCGCAGCCCGCGATCGGTGCCCGACACCGTCGCCAGGCTGGCGAATCTGATCAGCGCCAAGGGCATGAAGCTGTTCGCCGCTATCGACCAGAGCGCCGAGGCCCGCGGCGCCGGCCTGAACCTGCGGGATACGACGCTCGTCATGTTCGGCAGCCCGGCCGCGGGTACGCCGGTGATGCAAGCTTCACCGCTCGCCGCGCTGGACCTGCCGCTCAAGGTGCTGATATGGGACGACTCGGGGCAGACGAACGTGACGTACGTTGCACCGGGTGCGCTCGCGAGTCGCTACGGTCTCGATGCCGACCTCACCGCGAAACTGGCCGGCATCGATGCGCTGACCGACGCGCTCGTGGCCCCCTCATAAGCCCGGACGCGTCAGGGCGTCCCGTCGTGCCAGCGGAAGCCGTCCGGCAGCCCTTGCTCGCCGCGTCCCCGCCTGTCCATCCGAGTCGCAGCGGTCAGCGTGATGATGCGCTCGCCGTCCGCCACCGCGGGCGGCAGGCTGAGGACGGTCAGGATGAAGCCGCCCCTCCCCAGCCGGATCGTCTTCACCAGCATCTCGGCGTCGGCGTCCGGAAACGCAATTACGTCGCCGGCGTTGAGATCACCCGCGAGCACCGTATCCGCCACAGACGGTGACGCTACCGCGAGTACCTGGCGTTTGTCACCAGCGCAGATATTCACACCAGGCCATTAAAAAGGCGTTTATAGCCACATTCTGGCGACACAATTATTCAGCGGCCCCGACCTGGCCGGTGAGCTGAGCGAGGAATTCGGTCTTGCGGCCGATCCTGGCGTCGAGATCGGCGAGGAACGCCTCGATGGCCTGGCGCTTAGCCTCGACGGTGGCCCTCAGAGCCTGCTGGAGCCTGATCGATTCGGCCACTAGCTCGACGCGCTCGGCGTCGCTGAGGGTCTGCTTCCGGTAAGCGTGCCGGATCTGGGCCAGCCGGTCCTCCGTGCGCAGCAGGACGGCAATCTCATCGAGCGACGCGCCGAGCAGCGTCTGCATCTGGCGAATCCAGGCGACCCGCGCCAGGTCCTCGCGGGAGTAACGGCGCAGTCCTCCCGGCGTGCAGGCCGTCGGCGTGATGAGGCCGAGCTGCTGGTAGTAGCGCAGCGCCCGTTCCGAGATGCCCGCGCTCGCGGCGGCAGCGCCGATGCTCAGCAACTCCTCCTGGGCCGTCGGTACGGCCTGGCCCTGCGGCTGACCCGTGGCGCGAACCCCAGCGGCCTTACCGGCAACCGCGCTCATCGCACCGTGGACCTCTCGCTCAGTAGCCTTCGCCGAGCGCCTCCGTCGCCAGGCCATCGGTGCTGACTGGCATCTCCATCAGCTCGTCGGTCATGACATCGACTGGCGCTTCGGGCTCGGTGTGGAAGTAGCGCCGGCCGCGCAGGGCCGATGCGATCACCGCGATGACGGTGGCACCGGCGGCAAACGCGAACGCCAGGTGCAGGCCGCCGGCGA
>JASIGS010000323.1 GCA_030052355.1 Streptosporangiaceae bacterium
GTCCGCGCCGTTGCCGAGCCCCCACGGCAGCACGAACACGTTCATGAAGATCGAGGAGAGCAGGAAGAACTTCATCCAGCTCCCCCACTTCATCAGCGCGTACGCACGGCCGGAGTACTCCAGCACGCGGCTCTCCTCGATCATCGAGATCTCGGTCGTGCCGCCGTGGCTGTCGATCGGGATCCGGCCGTTCTCGACCAGCACGATCATGAAGAACGCCAGCAGACCCAGCAGGTGCGTGGGCAGCACGAGCGCGTACGGCGACGCCGCGATCGCGTGGTTCATCAGGTACGGGTTGTCCGAGGCGGACACCGCGCCGACGGTGAAGAACACCAGGATCAGCGCCGGCTCGGCCATGCTGCCGATCCAGCTCGCCCGGCTGGCGCCAAGGCCGCCGTACGGGCTCGCGGTGTCCAGCCCGGACAGCGAGGTCATGAAGCTGGCCAGGGTCAGCACGAACGCGCCGCCGATCAGGTCAGCGAGAAATGCCAGCGGGAGCGGTGTGTTCGTGAGCACCGGGACGATGACCGACACGGTCAGGTAACAGGCGAACGTCACGAACGGCGTGACCGCGAAAACCCAGGACGCCTGGTTACTGACCGCACTGCCCTTGCGCAGCAGCTTGGCCAGGTCCCGGTAGGGCTGCAGGATGCTCGGGCCCCGCTTGGACTCGACGATCGCCTCCGCTCGCGCGAGCACACCCGCGTACAGCGGTGCGCCGCACAGCACGACCAGGCTCTGCAGGACCTGCGCAATAACAGCGGACAGCAAAAAGACCTCCACCTGGGCGGAATACCGTGCAGGTAGAGGCCATCAGCCGGGTCCACCCCAGCGTTACGCGAGCCTCATCGCGCTCTGCTGCACAGCATACACAGTGTTGGCCCGGCGGCGGTAGCTAACACATCTCATAAACCACGTTTCGCCCCACCAGCCACACGCGCAGCACTCTGTACATCGCATGATCACCGGCGCTACGCTGAGCCCGGCGATGGAGCTCGCCCACAACTGCCGCGACGGCTGATGGCTCCTTGAGAAAGGAGCCGCGGTGCGCAGGCGGGTCAGAGCTTCCTTGCGCGCGCCGACCGCGTCGTTTCCAACGCTAACGGCCTGCGGCTCCCTTCTCGCGACAAACCCAGTCACCGGAAGGAGTTTGCAGTGTCCCAGACCGATTCTCCGCTGAGCGCGAGCGACGTCGCCCCGGATGGCCGAGCCGTGGCGGGCGCGCCGGGCGGATCCTCGATGGCCGACCCAGGCGCGTGGGCGGTCACGGCGTTCGCCACCACCTCGTTCATGCTCGGCATGTACAACGCGCACCTGATCACGCTCGGCGGCGCGCCGATCGTTATCCCCGTTGCGCTGTTCTTCGGCGGCCTGATCCAGATCATCGTCGGAATTCTCGAAGTCATGCGCGGGAACGTGTTCGGCGCCGTGGTGTTCGGGACCTACGGTCCGTTCTGGGTCATCTACGGCGTGCTGCTGACGCTGTACGCCTCGCAGATCCCGTCCGGCGCGGCCGCCAGCGCGATAGCGCTGTTCCTCGCGATGTTCGCCGTGATCACGTTTTACTTCGTGATCGCGTCGCTGCGAACCGACATGGTGCTCGTCGCCGTGTTCGCGCTGATCTTCATCGGCCTCGTGCTGCTGTCGGTCGGCTCGGGCACCGCCAATGTTCACGTGACCGAGGCAGGCGGCTGGGTTACCTTGCTATTCGCTGTCCTCGCCTGGTACCACGCGGCGGGCGACGTGATCGGCTACACATTCGGCCGCAAGCTCCTGCCGGTAGGCTCACTGCGCAGGTAGCAACCGGTCCCGCGCGGCGCTGTGCTTCCCCCCGGCCGCGCCGCGCGGGACCGCTGCCAGCTACTCGCTTCCGCTGCCAGCGGCTCTCCACCGGCGAAGGAACGGCGACCGGCCGCCGGCTGGCCTGCGCGTCACGCCGCTGGCGTTCAGCGTCCTCAGGATCGTCTGCGCCGGCTGCCCGGTGAGCAGTTCGATGTGCCGCACGCCGAGACCGCACCCGGCGTAGAGCTCCTCGGCAAGTTCCGGTGTCACCAGCAGCGGTACCGGGAACCGCTGCCAGATCGGGCCGCCGGCCGGCCGGCGGGCGACACCGTGGCGCGCCAGCACGCGGCCCACCAGCGGGTCCGCGTACAGCGCGTCCACGAGCTCGATCTCAGCCGGGCCGCTGGCGGGTTCCGGGCCGCCTACCCGTACCGGGAATCCCTCGTCATGGGCCGACCGCAGGACGACCTGGCGCGACACCCCGAGCACCCGGCCAACCTCCGCGGCCGTCAGCCCGGCGGCGATGTACAGTTCCGCGATCCGGTCCGCGGATACCGCTACCCGGTCCTCGCGGTTGAGTCGCCCGCGCGTCCGCATCCGCGCGCCGCCCGCACGCAACCGGGCTCGCACTGTGCGCTGAGGTACGCCGGTCAGCTCAGCGATCTGCACGGACGACAAGCCGAGCTCGACGTACAGGCTCATCATCAGCTCGTCGGCAGCGGCGCGCTCCTCGCTCTGATGCCGGTGCCTACCCGCTCCCCTGGGCTTGACGGGGACTCTCGCCTGGTTCAGCAGCCTCCCGACTCGCTGACGGTTCATGCCGAGGATGTCGCCGATCCGGTACGTGGACAGGCCCTCGCACAAGTAAAGGTGACTGACCAGATCCGTCATGTCAGTCCCGGACGAGCCGGGCCCTGGCGCCGAACGGGACGACTGCAAGGCGTGCGGGCAGCAGCCCGCACCTGCGGTGGGGCGCACGCCAACCTCCTGCTTGCCAGCAGGGACCGTTGGCGGCGTTTCCGCAGTGGGCGGCGGGCCCCTCCACCGTTGGCTGGATTGTAGCCCGATGCCGAGATCACGGGGAAAGCCCATCTTGACCCGGCCGCCCGCGGGTGACAGCGGTTATTGTGGGTGCGGCGGCATAGCTGCCCGGCGGTGGATCCCGCCGAGGCCCGCGCGACCGCTGCGCGGGCTGTAAGCCTCGTCCGGCCGATGGGTCCTGTGCACTCGACAGGAGGGACCACGGCCATGGTGACGGGGACTGACAGGTCCGCAACCTCAGGCGCCGGCCCGGCCACGCTCGCGCTGGCCGGTCTGGTGGCGGTTACCGTGCTGTCCCGGCACGGCTGGCTCAGCAAGGCCGACCGGGCCATCATCGACGTCGTCACGGCGCGCAGGACGCCTTCGGCCGTACGCGCCGCGCACGCAGTCAGTGCTCTCGCTGAACCCGAGCTCATGGTTCTGCCGCTGGCCGCGACGACGGCCGTGGCCCTGTCTCGAACCGGCTGGCGGGCCGCCTGCCAGCCGGTCCTGACGGTACTGGCCGGCGTCGCGGTCAGGCGCAGGCTGTGCCGGGAGATAGCACGCGAGCGACCACCCGCAGCGGTATGGCTGACCGAGCCAGAAGGATTCAGCCTGCCGTCCAAGCACACCGCAACGGCCGCGCTCGCCGCGGGCGCCTGCGTGCTCGCGCTGACCGCCGACCGGGCAGCCGGTCACGCAGCTGCGCTCGCGGCCGCCGCCGCGGTCGGCGCGAGCCGGATCTGCCTTGGCGTCCACTGGCCCACGGACGTGGTAGCTGGCTGGCTCTTCGCCGCTGCCTGGCTCGACCTCACCCACCCGGCGACAGCCTCGGCCCGGTCGCGTGCCTGCTCCGGTCACGAGGCACCGCCTGCGCCCCGGGGCAACGCGTGAGCATCCCCGACGGCACTCAGCTGCGCTGCTCGGCCGTCGTCACCCGCAGGCAAGCGGTGCTGCTGCTGCACCGCACCCGTGGGGACGACTGGGTCCTGCCCGGCGGCACGCCCCGGGCCGGCGAGAGCATGGGTGCCTGTGCGCGCCGCGAGGTACTCGAGGAAACGGGGCTGCGCGTCGACCCCTCCCGGGTGGCCTTCGTGCTGGAGGTCATGGGACCTGACAACGGCACACGCACGGTCGACATGGTGTTCTGGGCCACCGAAGCGGCCCCGGCCGGCCGACCTGAGATACTGGAACCAGGTCTTGAACCCGCGTTCATCCCGGCGGAGCAGATCCATCTCCTCAAGAACCTGCGCCCGCCGCTGGCGGGTCATCTGCGCAGATTGCTCATCCGCGGCGGTGAGTACTACGCGCCGTATCTGGCTAACCTGTGGCGGCCGACCCAGACTTCATGACCAGGCAGTACCTCGCCGGGGAGCTGTCCGTGCGGCTGGAACAGCTCCAGCAGGTGGTGGCGACCAGCGCAGCCGCCGACGTCGCGTGCCTGCGGGACGAGGTCGAGCGCGGGCCACTGGCTGGCTTGGCTCCGGCGGCAGCGCGGGCTATCGAGTTGGCCGACAACTTCTGCTGGGACTCGCTGTCACGCGGTGACGTCTCGGCCTTCTCGCTCCAGGCTGCCGTGTCAGCCGACCTCCGCCTGTTCGGCGTCTGCTCCGGGCTGCTCGCTGAGCACTAGGACAACCGGGCTGAGCACGACAAGGCCGGAATCTATCAGCTGGTCCAGCTCTGGCAGGAACGCGCGCACGCGGGCTTCCTGATCGACCAGCTCGATAACGACGGGCTCGGAGCCGCTCCAGCCGAGCAGGCCTGGTGCCGTAAGCCGCGCCGAGCTCCCGAAACCTTGCAGGCCTCGGACCGCCGTGGCGCCTGCGAGTCCGGCCCGCTGCGCACGCTCGACAATCTCGTGGTAGAGCGGCCGGCCACCGTGCGTGTCGCGGGCCCGGAGGTAAACCGACAGCCGCAGCAAAGAGCGCTCTGTCCTGCCCGCAGCCACCCGCCCGGTCGCGCGTCTCACCGTGCGCTCAGCAGCAGGACGGGAACTCCGCTCGCCTCGATCGCCGCGTCGGCCACCCTGCCGAGCTTCTTGCGCCTTGCGCCGTCCCCGTGCCGGCCGAGGACGAGCATGTCGAAGCCGTGCTGAGCTGCGTAGTCGGTGACCACCCTGCCTGGATCGTCGCGGTCGGCATAGACAACCTTCACGCTCGTCCGCACTCCCGGGACCGACGGCTGGTCGCGCCGCAGTTCTTCGAACACCGCCTCGGCGTGCTGGCGCAGCCTGCCGCTCGCCTCGTTCCCTTCGTGGTCACCGTCGGCGTGTGGTGGCTGCCGTACCACGCACAGCGCGACCACGTGGCCGCCGTCACGCGCGGCGACCGCCGTGGCGGCCCTCATCGCCTCGGTAGCGTCGGGCGAGCCGTCGAAGCCAACGAGTACGCGACGGAACGAGCTGACCCCCGTCACAGCGTCAGCCCGCTATCGGCGCGGGGCACCTGATGACCGCCCACCATGGCCTCCAAACTCCCGGGGCATCGGGACCGCAGAGGCCATCAGCGGACGCATCCGCGGTTAGGGCGAGCCTCATCGCCACTGGCCATTCTCACGGCCAGGTAGCTGCGTCACAAGAGTCTGCTTCTTGACCGGCGCCCGCCGTCGTTGCCAGACTGGCTGCCCGGCGAAGGGGCTCGCCCGGACCGCGGCTGCCGCCGCTGACAGTCCCTGCACACGCGAACCGGTGTGGGGGTGTCTGCTCTGGCCAGAGTGAGTGAAGACGAGGTCCTGCTGGCGTGGCGCGCGGTACGCGCGTTCCGGTCAGGTAAGAGGCCGCTGTGTGCCGCTCGCGGCAGCCCGCCGCACAGCGACTGCCCGTTCCACGCCCGCTGCCCACGCTGGCAGGGCCAGCCCGACGACTGGCTCGCCAGCCTGGACGAGACCCCAGCGCAGACGGAGCGCAGGCGGTCGTCGTGGCCCTGCAGCAGGGTGCTCGACGTGCTGTCGCCGGACGTCGCGCGGATCGGTCCCTGACGGCGCCAGCCAGTCAGTGCCCGGTCGGCAGACCGTAAGGCATGGCCGGCCCTGCCGCCGCGATTTCCAGCAGCCGGTTGTACTTGGCGACGCGCTCGCCCCGCGCGGGAGCTCCAGTCTTCAGCTCGCCGCAGCCGGAAGCGACAGCCAGGTCCGCGATGAACGTGTCCGTCGTCTCGCCAGAACGGTGCGAGACGAACTGGGCATAACCGCCGCGGCGGCAGGTCTCCAGGGCCGCCAGCGTCTCCGTCACGGTGCCGATCTGGTTCACCTTGATCAGCGCGGCGTTGCCGACGCCGCGGCCGATCGCCTCGGCGATGGTAGCCGGGTTCGTGACGAAGATGTCGTCGCCGACGAGCTGGACGCGTTCGCCCAGCCTGCCGGTCAGCTGAATCCAGCCGTCCCAGTCGTCCTCTGCCAGTCCGTCCTCGATCAGCCAGACCGGGAACCTTTCGGTGATTTCTGCATAACGCTCGATCATTTCAGCGCTCGAAAAGCCGTGCCCGGCCACCAGGTAACGACCGTCCTTGCCGCGGAACTCGCTGGAAGCCGGATCAAGTGCGATGGCCACGCCGCTCTTCCCCGCCACATACCCTGCCTCACCAATGGCGGTGACCAGGAGTTCCAGTGCTTCCTCTGGCTCGGTGATATCCGGCGCGAAGCCGCCCTCATCGCCGAGCCCGGTCGCGTAGCCCTTGGCAGCGAGCAGCCCGCGCAGCGATGCGTAGACCTCCGCTCCGGCCTGGACTGCCTCGGCAACCGACGGTGCTCCGAGCGGCGCAACCATGAACTCCTGGAAGTCGAGCGGATTGGGTGCGTGCACGCCGCCGTTGATGACGTTGAAGTGCGGAACCGGCAGCCGGGGCGGCACGCCGCGCGGGGTCAGCCAGTCCCACAGCTCGCGCCCAGCAGACGCGGCGAGGGCGCGGGCGCACGCCATCGAGGTCCCGACGATCGCGTTCGCGCCGAGCCGCGACTTGCCGGGCGTACCGTCGAGATCGATCAGCGCGCCGTCGATCTCGGCCAGGTCACGCCACGGGCCACCGGTCAGGCACTCTGCTATCTCGCCGCGTACCGCGGCCACGGCGCCGAGCACGCCGAGGCCGCCGTAACGCGAATCGTCGTGGTCGCGCCGCTCGACCGCCTCACGGCTGCCGGTCGACGCCCCGGACGGCACTCCGGCCACTGCCGTCGTCCCGTCCGCCAGCGCGACACTGACCTGCAGCGTGGGGCGGCCGCGCGAATCGAGGATCTCCAGCGCGCCGACCTGCCTGATCTCATGACTCGTGCTGGTGTCTGTCACTGTCGTGGTCACCTGGTACCTCTCTCTTGCGGGCGTCACCGGCTGTCGATGATGGCATCGCAACCGCCGTGAACGCACCGGACCAACGTCCCTGACCCCCGGGCCATTAATCGGACTCCGCGGGCAGGGCGAGCGCGGGCGTGCCGCACAGGAGCGCCAGCGCGTCGCGGTAGGCCGCGTCCTCATCCGCGGTGATCAGCCCGCGGCGCAGCGCCTCCCGCTTGAGCGCGTAGGACCGCATGTCCGCCGACGCCCGGTGCAACGCCTGCGCCAGCGCCCGGACCATGGCCTGCGCCGCAGCCGGGGACGGGCCGGCCTGCAGGACCAGCGAGAGGTGGCGCAGGCACAGCGATGGCGGTGCCGCCGGGTCCGCCTGTGCGGCGCGCTTCGCTGCTGCCTGGTGCTCGGTGGCGGCCAGTACGGCGCACACGCCGCACGACGGAGCAGCCGCCAGTTGTGCCACGCCGCGCGCCAGTTCCCCGGCCGCGCCCGATCGCGGGCCGGTGCTTCCGCCAGTACCTGGCGCGATATGTTCCAGCGCGGCAGCGATGGTGCTGGCAAGCGCGGCGTTGCCGGCCGAGATACCCACCGGGGATGCCAACCGGGCGTACTGCCAGGCGTGCAGCGAGCAGAACCCGCCAGACGCCGCGTGCCGAGCCTGGTCTTCCTGACTGGTCGCGAGCGTGAACTGGCGGTGGACGAGGTAGTCCTCCTGAGCCTGCTCCAGCTCTCCGCAGATGACGCACGGCTCCGCGTGGCCGGCCTGCGGCAGGGACGTGGTGGTGGCGGCCTCAGCCGTAGCCGTGCCGTCAGCCGCGACCCGCGGCGGGCTGGCCAGCGACCCGGAGTAGCTGGCCAGACGCGTGGTGATATCGGCGAGGACGGCGAGGTCCGTGGCGCGAGGCGGGTCACCCAGGTACCGGCGGAACTGGCCGGCCTCCTGCGCTACCTGCCGTGCGGCCTGCTCACGGAGCCTCGCGACCCAGTCCGCTGCCGCTTGCCGCAACGCCTCCCCGGCCTGCGTCACGAAACTGCCGACCGCAGTGGCGAGGCAGTCCGACAGCACGCGCTCGGCGTCTGCATCCGGCGCGGTGCGCCCGCGACGCCGTTTCAGGTGCGGGTCAGGCACGACCCACTCCACCGCCGGGACCAGCAGGTCGGGCACGTCCTCCCCGGACCAGCCTGCCGGGCCCGAGGCGAGCACGGGCAGGCCGGCGAGTTCGGCGCCATGGTGCCGCGGAGAACCGGCGAGCTCGAGCAAGGAGCCGATGTCACTCGCGGCCAGCCCGATGACGGCCGCACGCAGCTCGGCGGCACGTTCCTCGAGCCAGCCGGCTGCTGCCTGCCGCCCGGCGAGCCGCAGCGCGCTCAAGCCGGCCTGCACGCGGTCCAGCGCGGTCGCTTTGTCGTCCGGCGGCCCGGTGACCGCGGGCGCTACCAGGTCGCGCAGAGAGGCCAGCCACTCCTCGCGCCGCTCGGCTAGCAAGCCGGGCAGCGCGGCCGCGACGTTGCCAGCGATCTCGCCGGCCGCGGCGTCCAGCCGGTGCTGCAGCTGACCCATCCGGGCGTCGAACGCGGCGGTCACGGCCGTCGGGTCCGCGACCGCCCCGGCGCTCAGGTCCCGCTGCTGCCGGGCGACGAGAAGGGCGGTCGCGGCAGCCACGGCCCGCAGCGAGGTCGTGCCCTGCTCGGTGGTCAGGAACTGGATCAGGGCAGTCCTGAACGGCTCGATGCCGCTACCTGCCAGCCGCCCGCCGTCGGCGGAGATCGCCGCGTCGAGCGCTTCGAGCGCAGACAACCCGAACACCTGCGGCGGGGCGGCTGGCAGGTTCTCTCGCGCCCACCGCCGCACGTAACTGGTGACCTCGGCGGCTTGCGGCTCGGCTGCCAGGTCACGCTTGTTGATGACCAGGAACAGCCGCCCCGCTTGCCCAGCGGATCGGACCAGGAACTCGGCCTCGGCCTGCGTCAGCGCCGAGTCGAAGCCGGTGACGAACACGACCGCATCGGCCTGCGGCAGGTAACGCAGCGTGGCGGCGGTATTGGCCGCGATCGCCGACCCGATGCCGGGAGTGTCGACGAACTCGAAGCCAAGGCGGAGGAGCTCGGCGGGCAGCTCCACGTCGACCGAGGCGACCTGCATGCGCACCCGCTCGGCGGCGGACTCTGCCACGAACCTCGCGACCTCGCCGACCGGAACCTCAAGCGGCAGGCCGGAGGCGTGGCTGCGGACCAGCGCGCGCTCACGTGTACCGTACCGGACCGTCGTGATCACTGATGTCATCGGCAGTGCGCCGGCGGGCAGGTAGGGACCGCCCAGGAGAGCATTCATCAGCGTGGTCTTGCCACGGCTGAACTGGCCGGCCACGGCGAGCTGGAACCGCCCCGCTGCCAGCCGGGTGAGCAGCGACCTGAGCTGCTGTTCGCGCCGCTCGTCGCCGCTGGCGCGCACGATCGGCAGCACGGCGCGCAGCATGTCCGCCAGCTCGAGCCTGCGCCGCTGGTAGTCACCAAGCCGGGCCAGGCCAGCGAGATCGTCCGGGGCCCGGCCGGTGCCGTCCGGCCCGCTCACGGCTTAGCCGGCCCGCATACGACGCCGGACCAGGAACAGGAGCGGCACCGCGGCGAGCTGCGCGGCCACCGCGAAGGCCGTGATGGCACCGAGGGAGACGTCGAACAGCAAGCCGATCACCACGCTGCCGAGCACCCAGGCCGTGCCGTAGCCGCCGGTGAACAACCCGTAGGCGGAGGCGCGCCGGTCCGGCGACACCATCGGCGCGACCGCGGCCGGGATGATCGACTCCTGCACCCCCATGCCGAGTCCCCACAGCGCCATGCCGGCGACGGCGGCCCACACTCCGCCGAGGAATACGAGCGGTGCGTACGCCGCGGCGGCGATCGTCAGCGGGATGAGGACACCGATCCCGGCACGGTCGTAGAGCTTGCCGAAGACGAGCGATCCGGTGCCGCTGACCGCCATCGCGACCGCGTACAGCACCGGCACGATCGGCGCGCTCACGGTGTGGGCCTGCTCGAAGTGGAATGAGATCAGCGGGAAGTCGGCAAACCCCGCCGCAGCGAGCCCGGACGCCGCCAGGTAGATCCAGAACACGCGCGGCAGGCCAGCGGTCGTCACCTCCTTCGGGCCGGCGGACAGGTCCTGCGGCCGCGGGAAGAACCTGCGCGCCACGAGCACAAGCGTCAGCGTGATGACGGCCGGCACCGCGAGCGCGGCGAACGCCAGCTTGTAGTCGTGGTTGCTCACCGCCAGCACCAGCGCCACGAGGAGCGGGCCGAACATGGCGCCGAACTGGTCGAGCGCCTCGTGCACGCCGAACCCCCAGCCGTAGCCCATCTCCTTCGCGGCGTGCGACAGCATCGCGTCCCTTGCCGGGTTCCTCGTCGCCTTGCCGATTCGCTCGACGATGATGAGCAGCGCTGCCACTTCCCAGTTCCCGGCCAGCGCCAGCAGCGGCACCGCCGCCATCTGCACGGTGTAGCCACCGATAGTGATCGGCCAGTACCGCCCCGTCCGGTCGGCGCTGCGGCCAGAGAACAGCCGAAGGCCGTAACCGAGGAACTCGCCGAGCCCGCTGACCACGCTGATCGTGAGCGCTCCGGCGCCAAGCGTGCCCAGGTAGGGGCCGATGATCGAGCGCGAGCCCTCGTAGGTGAAGTCGGCGAAGAAGCTCATCACGCCGACCATCAGGACGAACTTGAGCGCCGGGGACGCAGCGCGGATCGACTTAACCGGGTTGGTCTTGATCATGCCGCGTCCGCGGGCACTGTGAGCCTCCGCCACGTCATTTCATGGCAGAGGCCATTAGCCAACTGGCGGTTCTGGGCTTGCGCATCCACCCGGGGCCTCATCCGGCAGTTGGCAGCGTACCGCAGCCATCGGGAAGAGCGTGCACGCACTGCACCGCCACTCAGTGCAAGCCGGTGACCACGGCGAGCACCGCCAGGAGCGCCGCCAGCATGTACGCAAGGTAGGCGTCGAGACGGCCGGACTGCAGTCGCTGAGCCAGCCGTACCAGCGCCAGGAAGGGGCGCCGGAAGGGCAGGTACAGGTACTCCTCGACCACTTCGATGACGTCCGAGCTGTAGCCGACGTGCGCTGCCGGCGTCTCCGCTTCGTCCTGGTCCGGGTCCGTCGCGGGTGGCTCGAAACGCGTGACTTCTGCACGCGTGTGCAGGACCGCTGCGAGCACCCGGCGGGTGGGGTTGGCGAAACCGAACGCGGTGTAGCTGTCGTGGCCGGTGACCCCGGCAGTCGCCGACCGCCAGGCGGGCACGCGGCGTACTCGCAGCAGCCGGCTGCCCGAGACCAGCCACGCGAAGGCGGCGACCGCAACCAGCAGCGCAGGCATGACGATCCACAGCCAGGACGGCGACAGTATCGAGAATCCAGCGAAGACCGGCTGCACGACCCATGGGGACTTCAGCGCCGCGGTGACTGAGCTAGCCGGGAGGACCGGCGCCAGGCCCGCTCCGATCATCCTGATCTCGAGCGGTGTCAGCGCGGCCACCACGAGGCAGGCGACGGCGAGCAGCACCACGCCGACCCGGCCGACCGGGCCAAGCTCGCCGCGGCCCGCGGGCCGGCTGGCGGCCAGCGGTCTGCCGAGGACGATGAGACCGACAAGCCGCACGAACGCGACGCCGGCGAAGCCGGCGGTCAGCGCGACCGCGGCGCCGGTCACCGCGAGCACCAGGCGGTCAGCCAGGCCGGGCACGCGGAACTGCTGCATGAGCGCCTCAAGCAGGAACCACTCGGAGACGAATCCGGCGGTCGGGGGCAGCCCGGCCAGCGTGAGGCTGCCGATCGCCAGCCCCGTGCCGCTCCACGGCGCGAGCCGCACGGCCCCGCGCAGGTCGTCCAGGTCGTCGGATTGCGTCACGGCTTGTATCCCGGCGCTGGACACGAACAGCAGCGACTTCGCCGCCGCGTGCGCGATCACCTGCAAGGTCGCCGCGAGCAGGCCGACCGCCATCAGGTCGCGGCTCCCGCGGGCGGCGCCGACCAGCGCGACGCCGAATCCGGCCAGGATCAGGCCGGCATTCTCCACGCTGGAGTAGGCGATGACACGCTGCAGGCTGCCCTGGACGGCCGCGTGCGCGATGCCGAGCACAGCGGTCAGGCTCGCCAGCACGAGCACGACGTCGGTCACGGCGGCAGGCGGCGGGCCGAGCACGGCCAGGGTGCGCCACAGGCCGTAGAACCCGACGTTCACCGCGACCCCGGCCATAACCGCCCGCGCCGGGCCCGGCGCGGCAGCGTAGCCGCGCGGCAGCCACACCTGGAACGGCACCAGCCCGACCTTCACGACGAACCCGGCTACCAGCAGGACGCAGGCCGTGGACCGTAGCGGTCCGGCCGGCGCGTGCGCCAGGCCGGCCAGTGACAGTGATCCGGACCTGGCCACCAGCAGCAACAGGCCGGTCAGCAGGCAGGCGCCACTGACCCGGCCGAAGGCCAGCGTCACGAGCGCGGCCGCCGGCCGGCCTGGCGCATGCCGGTCGAAGCCGGACAGCAGCCAGAACGCCAGCGTCAGCGACTCCCAGCCGAACAGCAGGGTAAACGCGTCGCGTGCTGTCAGCACGACCACGACCGCGCCGAGCGCGAGCGCGTAGCTCGCGCCGAGGCCGCGCCGACCCGCGTCGCCTAGCCCGCGAGCCCAGGACGCGAACGCGAGCGACACCCCGAAGGCTGCGCCGAACGCGATCACCAGGAACAACCCGGAAAGCCGGTCGGCGGCGATTCCGGGCAGGGCGGAGAACCGCGCCCCTACGGCCACCGTGCCCAGCAGGCTGCCCGACCGCAGCGACACGCTCTGCCCGGCGACCGCGGCCGCGCCAGCCGCGACCAAGCATGCCGATCCGGCGGCTCCAGCCAGGTAGGGCATCGCCCGCCAGACGCTGCCGCGCCTGCCGACTAGGTCAACGGCCGCGGCCAGGGTAAGCAGCGCCAGCCCGCACGCGAGGAACGCGCCGAATCCGCTCACCGCCGGTCACCGCCGGCCGCCCGGGGCAGCCGGTCCACGGCGAGCAGCAGTGCATGCAGGATCGCGAACGGGCTCGGCGGAGACCCCGGCAGCCACACGTCGACCGGGACGAGGCCGGCTATTCCGTTAGCTTCCGTGCCGGACGGGCCAGCTATGCCGCCGCTCACTGCATCGGTGCCGATCGCAACGACCACCTTCGGACTCGGCATTGCCTCGTAGGTCTCGCGCAGCGGTTCGGTCATGCCGGCCGCGCCTGGCCCGGTAACGAGCAGGACGTCGGCGTGACGCGGACTGGCGGTGAAGAACATGCCGAGCCGGTGGATGTCGTAGACCGGGTTGAGCAGCGCCAGGATCTCCCACTCCTCGCTGCCGTCCGATCCGGTGTCGACGTGCCGCAGGTGCACGGACCGGCGCAGCGCAGTTGTCCTGGCTCGCAGCCGGCCAGCCACGTCGGCCAGCGCCTGCGGGCTCTCCTGCTGCGGCACGACCAGCGCCTGCCTGGACAGTGCCGCCTGGGCCGGCCCGCTCGACCAGGAGAAGACGTCCGGCAGGGTGCTCACGCACCGCCCGCACTGGATGCAGCGGCCCTGGTCGAGGCGGACCCGCCCGGAGTGGTCCAGGCTGATCGCCGCCGCCGGACAGAGGCCGGCCAGGTCCTCGACGGGACGCACGCCCGGCGCCGCGGTAAGCACCGTGGCCGGGCCACGGGTTGCGTTCGCGTAGTCGTCAGGGCGGGCAGGCCAGCGTGTGGTCAGCACGCCGTTACGAAGACCGCGCAGGGCCCACATCCTTCTCCCCTATCCTGCCGCTCCGGCCACCGACAGCCCGAAGCTCGCCTCGATGAACGGGAAGTCGGTGAGGATGTCTCCCGCGAAAACCTCGTGCATCAGCACGAGGTTGTGGAATGACGCCGACCTGCCGCGGCATCGCGTGATCCGCCCACCCTCAATGCGGACGTCGTAGACGACCTCCCCCTGGGGCGCCTCCGCCCAGGCTGCCGCCCGGCCGTCGGCTGGCACGCACCGCAAGCGAAGCGGACCGGGGCCGGCCTCGGCGAGCTCGTCGGCCGCCTGGCGCAGCAGGTGGCACGAGCCTGCCAGCTCATCAACGCGGACCTCCAGCCGGGCCAGGGCATCGCCGTCCTGCCGCGAGCTGACGGTCACGCCGAGCGACTCGTAGGCCGCGTACGGGCGGGACTGGCGGGCGTCGTCGGCGTACCCGGAGGCCCGGCCGATCGGACCGAGCGCGCCGTGTGCTGCGGCTCTGGCCGCCGACAGCGTGCCAGTGCCGCGCAGCCGGTCGAGAAACGACGCAGTGCCCATCAGCAGCCTGACGTCGGCCGTCAGCAGACGATCGAGCTCACCGATAGCGGCGAGCACTTCGGTGGCGTCCAGCAGCGGTGCCGCGTTCACGCCGCCTGGCACGACGACGCCCCGGCCGAACCTGCTGCCGGACAGCTCGCTCACGAGCCGCAGCACGCGCTCCTTGTGCCAGCCGAAGCGGGCGGTCGCCACGGCGAGCCCGGCTGCCTCGCACAGCCGCACGACCACGTCGAGGTGGCAGGCGAGCCGCTCGAACTCCGCGTGCATGCTCCTGACCAGGGCAGCACGCCAGGGCACCTTGACGCCGCCGATCGCCTCGACTGCCTGGCAGTACGCGATGGCGTGCGCGACCGAGGCGATTCCCTCGGTCCGCTCGGCGAGTAGCACACCATCGTCCGGGAGCAGGCCGGCGTACCGCGCCCCGATTCCGCGGTGCTTGTAGAACAGCCGCAGGTTCAGGTGCGGGATGTCCTCGCCCGGCGTCTCGACCAGGTACTCGATCGACTCGACCACACCAGACCGGACCGGCCCGTGCGGGATGGTGAACAGGCCGGGCCCCACGGCGTGCCGGGGCAGGGCAGCGGACGTCACCGGGCGGACAAGGGGCTCAAGCCGCGGATGCCCCACAGGCTCCACGCCGAACAGGTCGTGGATCTCCCGCTCATACCAGAACGCCGATCCGATCAGCGGCGTCAGCGCGGGGTAGCTGGCCTGCCCCAGCGGCAGCAGCGCGTCCAGAGTCGTCATGCCGCCGGGCCCGGCCAGCTGAGCGGACAGCAGCAGCCCGCCGGGCAGAGCGGTGCCGAACAGGTCCGCCAGCCGGTCACCGCCCGACACACGCTCGGTGACGCGTTCCCATAGCAGCGGGACGCTCGTTACCTGCTCGCGACAGGTGACGGCGGTCATGATGTGCCACCGCGGAGCAGTGCGACCGCACGACTGAACAGCTCCGTCAGCTCACCCGGCGGATGGACTCCGAGTACCAGCAGCGCCAGCACGCCGATAACAGCCGGCAGGACCAGCCAGCCACTCGGCTCCCCTCGGGTGAGCGCCGGCGCACCCTCCTCCTGCGTGGCCGCCGCCGGCCGCAAAAGCATCCGAGTGGCCGACGCCGCCAGCCCGAAGAACGCCACCGTGACGGCTACCACGAGGATCGCCGCCGCCGCGTAGCTGCCAGAGCCAAGACCGCCGGCCACGATCTCGAACTCACTGCGGAACAACCCGAATGGCGGCATGGCGCCGAGCGCCAGGATCGCGATCAGGAAGAGCGGGCCGCTCCACGGCAGCAGATCGAGCCCGCCGCGGATAGACCCGATCCGCTTCGTGCCGAACTTGCGGACCAGGACTCCAGCGCCGAGGAAGGCGTTGCCCTTGGCGGCGGCGTGGGCCAGCACGTGCAGCAGCACGCCGGCCAGTGCGGCCGGGGCACCGAAGCTGACGCCGATCGCGAGGATGCCCATGTGCTCCACACTGGAGTAGGCCAGCATTCGCTTGACGTCACGCTGGCCGAACAAGTAGAGCGCTGCGAGCAGCAGCGACGCTACTCCGAACACCAGCAGCACGGTCCGGGGGAAGGCAGGGCCAACGGCCGCCTGCGTCACTTGGTAGAAGCGGAGAATCGCGTAAAAGCTGACGGCCAGCAGCGATCCGGACAGCAGCGCGGACACCGGTGTCGGCGCCTCCGAGTGCGCGTCAGGCAGCCAGGTGTGCACCGGTACGAGTCCCATCTTGGTGCCGAAGCCGAGCACAGCGAGCA
>JASIGS010000324.1 GCA_030052355.1 Streptosporangiaceae bacterium
GGCCAGCAAGTCGCCGTGACCAAGCGCGCCGCCGCACTCGCCGGCCAGATGACGCTCGCAAGCCTGCGCGCCCGCAGCGGGCTCGGCCTCGCCGAGCTAGCCGAGAGCGCCGGTCTCAGCGAGGGCGAATCGTGGGCGCTCCAGGACGGCGACCTGCGCGGCGCCCGGCTGCGCGACGTGGCTGCTTACGTGCGGGCGCTCGGCGGCCGCCTCGAGGTCACCGCCGTCATCGACGGCGAGCCGCACATCCTGACCCGATGAAGCTGACCACCACCGCGGCGCTGCGGCCGCTCCGATACCGCAACTTCGCCGTGCTGTGGTCAGCGAGCCTCGTCTCCAACGTCGGCAGCTGGATGCAGACGGTGGCGGTCGGCGCCCTGATCATCTCCCGGACCGGCCAGGCGAGCTGGGCCGTGCTGGTGGCGGCGGGCGCGTTCCTGCCCATAGGCCTGCTATCGCCGCTCGGCGGCGCACTCGCCGACCGCCTCCCGCGGCGGCCGGTTATCGCCACCGGAAACCTCGCCGAAGGGCTCATCGCGGCGGTGATCGCCGCGGCGGTGGCACGCGGCGAGGCGGGCCCGTACGTGCTGCTGGCGCTCGTCACCCTGCAGGGCTGCGTGTCGGCGCTGATCGGACCGTTCTCCCAGGCGATACTGCCGGACCTGGTGCCGCGGGCCGAGTTCCTCGCGGCCAGCTCGCTGAACTCGGCGCAGTGGAACGCTGGCCGCGTCGTGGGACCAGCGCTGGCCGGCGCGGCGGTTGCCGCGTTCGGCTTCCCGGCCAGCTTCGTGGCGAACGCCGTGTCCTTCCTCGCCGTCGTCGTCGCGCTGTCGTTCGTCCGGCTCGCGCCCCCGCCTGGCCACCGCGACCGGCTGGCGCGGTCACTGCGGGACGGCCTGCGGGCCACCTGGGGCCAGCCGTCCTGCCGGGCGGCGGTCATCGCGATCGGCGTGGTCGCCTTCCTCGCGGCGCCCTTCATCGCCCTCGTCCCGGCGGTGGCGCTGAGCCTCACGCACCGCGGCGCGGTCGCGGTCGCCGGTACCACCGCCCTGCTCACCACCGCCCAAGGCCTCGGCGCGGTGGCGGGCGCGCTGATCCTGCCTGCGCTGGCGCTGCGGGCGGGCCGCGGCCGGGTGCTGGCCTGGAGCCTCTGCCTGCTGCCGGTGACGCTCATCGGCTACGGCGCGGCTCGCTCGCCGTGGTCGGCTGCGGCCCTGCTGTTCGCTGTCGGGCTGGTGTACATGAGCGTGCTGTCCGGGCTGCAGACAACCGTGCAGCTGCACGCGCCGCAGGCATACCGCGGCCGGATCCTGAGCCTGTTCATGGTCGCGCTGGGCGTCGCCTACCCACTCGGGTCGCTGGCCCAGGGGCCGCTGGCCGATCGGCTCGGTGTTGCCTGGGTGACCGCGGGCTCGGCGCTCGTGCTCGCCGCCAGCTTGCTGCTCGTGTACTGGCTGCGGCCCGCCTTTGTCGCCGCTCTCACCGCGCGTGAACCGCCGGCCGCAGAAACCGCGCCGCAGACCGCGCCGGAGACCGTGCCCGCCGACGCCCTGGCCTGCGAGGCAGGGTGCTGAGGAGGGCGCAGCCGCCGGGTGCGCCCGGATCGTGGCACGCTGAGGACATGGCGGCACAGGCACCCACCGACGCGGAGCTGCCGGGTTCCGGCCGGGTACGCGACGAGACAGTCGCGCGGCTCGAGCAAGCCATGGGCGCGCTCGGCACCGCGGCGATGCTGGCCATGGACCGGCGGCTGCCCTGGTTCCGCGAGATGTCGGCCGACAACCGGTCCTGGGTGGGCCTGGTCGCCCAGGCGGGTGTCGCCTCCTTCGTTGACTGGATCAAGCACCCGGAGCGCAACCGGCCCGCGGTCGAGGTGTTCGGCACCGCGCCGCGCGAGATGGCCAGGGCGGTGACCCTGCAGCAAACCGTCGAGCTGGTCCGGGTCGTCGTCGACGTCGTCGAGGCGAAGGTCGACGAGCTCGCCGCCCCGGGCGGCGAGGCCGAGCTGCGGGAGGCCGTGCTCCGCTACACCAGGGAGATCGCGTTCGGCACGGCGCAGGTCTACGCGCGCACAGCCGAGGCGCGCGGCGCCTGGGACGCCCGGCTCGAGGCACTGGTCGTGGACTCCCTGGTCCGCGGCGAGGTAGACGAGGGCCTTCAGTCCTGGGCCTCGGCGCTGAACTGGTCGTTCTCCCCCGTCTCCGTCATCGCCGGAACGGCGGGCGACGAGGACCAGGAGGGCCTCATCGACGAGTTCCGCGGCCTCGCCCGCCGGGCTCGCCTGGACCTGCTCGCCGGCGTCCACGGCCAGCGGCTGCTGCTGGTCGTCGGCGGCGGCGACGGTGACCCGCTCCAGTCGGCGAGGCGATTCGCCGGCCGGTTCGGGCCCGGGCCGGTGGTCGTCGGCCCGGCCGTGCCCGACCTCCAGTCGGCCGTTGCCTCGGCGCGTGCCGCGCTGGCCGGGCTCAGGGCGGCGAGCGCCTGGCCGGAGGCACCGAGGCCGGTGCTGGCCGACGACCTGCTGCCCGAGCGGGTGCTGGATGGCGACGAATCGGCCAGGACTAGCCTGATAACCGAGGTGTACGAGCCGCTGCTGCGCGGCGGCAGTTCCCTGCTCGACACGGTCATGACCTACCTCGACCAGGGAAACTCACTGGAGGCCACGGCGAGGCTGCTGTTCGTCCACCCGAACACGGTGCGTTACCGGCTGCGCCGCGTCACCGAGCTGACCGGCCTGGCTCCAGGGGATGGCCGCGGCGGTTACACGCTGTGGACTGCGGTAGTCCTGGGGCGCCTGACGCACAAGCGAACATGACTTGTAGGGTTTCTACATAACACCTGGGTGAAACTTCGTTTGCTTCGGCATTGGTATGGCGGACTCCTACAGTGCAGGCTAAAGCAATGCTGCTTTTGGCGGCGCCCGGTCAGGGCGCTCAGGCCCCCGGGTTCCTCGCTCCCTGGCTCGAGCTGCCGGGCTTCGCCGACCGCCTCGCCGCCTGGTCCGAGCTGGCGGGCTGCGACCTGATCAGGTGCGGGACCACAGCCGGAGCGGACGAGATCCGCGACACGGCGGTCGCCCAGCCGCTGCTGGTCGCCGCCGCGATCGCCGCCGCCGAGCAGCTCGCGGCCAGCCATGCGGTGCCAGCCAGCGGCGCGAACCCCGGACCTCCGCCGGAGATCGGCACCCAGTCGGTCGCGGTCGCCGGGCACAGCGTGGGCGAGCTCGGTGCCGGCGCGATTGCAGGCGTCATCAGCGCCAGCGACGCGATGGGCCTGGTGCGCGTCCGGGCTCGCGCCATGGCCGAGGCCGCCGCCGCCGAGCCGACTGGCATGACCGCCGTCCTCGGTGGCGATGAGCAGACCGTGCTCGCGGCGATCGAGGCGCACGGCCTCACCCCGGCGAACGTCAACGGCGCTGGCCAGATTGTCGCGGCCGGCACCCTGCCAGAGCTGGCGGCCCTGGCCGCCGACCCCCCGGCCGGTGCCCGGCTGCGGCCGCTGTCCGTGGCCGGGGCGTTCCATACCAAGCACATGGCGCCGGCGGTGGAGGCCCTCAGCGCGGCCGCTCAGGCGGTCACCGTCACCGACCCGGTCAGGCCGCTCCTGTCCAACCTCGACGGTGCTCAGGTACGGTCGGGCGCGGACTGGCTGGAACGCATCGTGAACCAG
>JASIGS010000325.1 GCA_030052355.1 Streptosporangiaceae bacterium
CGCCTCAGACAGCCCGACCGCCTTGCCGATGGCCGCGTACGAGCGGCGGCCGTCCTGGCCAAGCAGATCATCGAGCAGCTCCAGCAGGACGGCCGCCGTTCGTACGCAGCCATCGGAAAGGCCGTCGGCCTGTCCGAGGCTGCCGTGCGGCAGCGGGTGCAGCGGCTGATCGAAGTCGGCGCCATGCAGATCGTCGCCGTCACCGACCCTATGTCGCTGGGCTTCCACCGGCAGAGCATGGTGGGCGTCCGCTGCAACGGCGACCTTGAGCGGGTTGCCGACCTGCTGGCGGGTATGGACCAGATCGACTACGTCGTGATCACCGCAGGCTCATTCGACTTGCTCATCGAGGTGGTGTGCGAGGACGACGACCAGCTGCTGGAGATCCTGACGCAAGTGCGCGCCATCCCGAGCGTGACCGCCACCGAAACGTTCGTCTACCTGAAACTCCGCAAGCAGACATACACCTGGGGGACCAGATGAGCACGCCCTACGGCCCGGAAGAGATCGCTTCCCTGCAGGAGGCGGCCAAGCGGCACATGTGGCTGCACTTCACGAGGATGTCCTCTTACGCCGACGGCGACGTTCCCGTCATCGTGCGCGGATCGGGCCAGTACGTGTACGACCAGCACGGCAAGCGCTACCTGGACGGGCTCGCCGGGCTCTTCGTGAGCCAGATCGGCCACGGCAGGACCGAGGTAGCCGAGGCTGCCGCCAGGCAGGGCGGCGAGCTCGCCTACTTCCCGCTCTGGTCCTACGCGCACCCGCGCGCGATCGAGCTTGCCGAGCGGCTCGCCACGCTGGCTCCCGCCGACCTGGGCCGCGTCTTCTTCACCACGAGCGGCTCTGAGGCAGTCGAGGCTGCCTGGAAGCTCGCCAAGCAGTACTTCAAGGCGATCGGCCAGCCCGCCAGGTACAAGGTCATCAGCCGGGACATCGCTTATCACGGCACGTCGCTCGGCGCCCTCGCCATCACCGCTCTCGCCGGCATCAAGGAACCGTTCGAGCCGTTGCCGGCCGGCGGCGTCCGGGTGCCGAACACCAACTTCTACCGCGCGCCCGAGTTCGTGGCGACGGACGAGGTGGCCTTCGGCCAGTGGGCAGCCGACGAGATCGAGCGCGCCATCCTCCGCGAGGGCCCGGAGTCGGTCGCCGCGGTCTTCCTCGAGCCGGTGCAGAACTCAGGCGGCTGCTTCCCGCCGCCGCCCGGCTACTTCCAGCGCGTGCGGGAGATCTGCGACCGGTACGGCGTGCTGCTGGTGTCCGACGAGGTGATCTGCGCGTTCGGCCGCCTGGGCCACTACTTCGGTTCACAGCGCTACGGCTACCGGCCGGACATCATCACCTTCGCCAAGGGCGTCACGTCCGGCTACGCACCGCTCGGCGGCATGCTCGTCAGCGACCGGCTGATGGACCCGTTCAGCGTCGGGACCGCCAGCTTCCTGCACGGCGTGACCTTCGCCGGGCACCCGGTGTCCTGCGCGGTGGCGCTTGCCAACCTGGACGTGTTCGAGAAGGAAGACCTGCTCGCCCACGTCCGGTCAAACGAAGCCGCGTTCCGGTCCACCCTTGAGAAGCTGACCGACCTGCCGATCGTCGGCGAGGTCCGCGGCGCCGGCTACTTCTACGGCATTGAGCTGGTCAAGGACAAGGCGACCAGGGAGACGTTCAACGACGACGAGTCCGAGCGGCTGCTGCGCGGCTTCCTGTCGACCGCGCTGTTCGAGGCCGGCCTGGTGTGCCGGGCGGACGACCGGGGCGACCCGGTCATCCAGTTGTCCCCGCCGCTGACGTGCACGCAAGAGCACTTCGACGAGATGGAGCAGATCCTGCGCGACGTGCTGACGCGGGCCTGGGCCAGAATCTGAGCGCAGCGGCCGTGACTCCTTCCGGATCGGCTGCGCCGTCGCCTGCGGCGTCGCGGAAGACACGCCTACGGGAAGTTATGCAGTTGTAACCAGAACGTGCATAACCAAACCGTCTTGTGAACGTGTCTAAGAAGTGAGAGCCGGGTGGTGCAGCAGGGGCGATCATCCGGCGCGGGCCACCGGGAGGCGACGATGTCGGCTAACGACGATAGGTGGGCAGAGCTTGCCAGCGGGAACGAGCGGCTCATCCGGCTGGCGGAGCCGCGTCATCAGCCGGACAGCCATCGCCTCGACGCCGTCCAGTCTCGGTGGGCGGACCTGGCCGGCCAGGGCGAGCGGCTCGCGGAGGTCCAGCAGCAGCTCGGAACGCTGGCCGGCTCGCGACGAGGCCGCTGCGACCTGCGCCAGGTCGCCGGTGCCGCTTAGCCGGCGTCAGGCTGCCTAACGGCGGCCGTCTCTGTCGCTGTCACCGCTCGCGCTGACGGCGAGCAACTGCTGAACGCGCCCGACCGCGTCGCCGATCGGGACGCGTTCCTTCTCGCCGGATTCCCTGCTGACAACCTCGACCACGCCGTCGGCCAGGTCCCGGCTGCCCACGCTGACGCGCAACGGGATCCCGGTCAGCTCGGAGTCGGTGAACTTCACGCCGGGCCGCTCATCCCTGTCGTCGAGCAGCGCCTCGCACCCGGCCGCCAGCAGCCCGTCGTAGAGCGCCTGCGCCGCGGCCCGTGCCGCCTCATCCCTGACGGACAGCAGGATCACGTTCACGTCGAACGGCGCGACGGCACCCGGCCACTTCAGCCCCGCGTCGTCGTGGTGCATCTCGGCGATCACGGCCATCGCCCGCTCGACGCCGATGCCGTAGCTCCCCATGATGGGCACGATCGCGGACCCGTCGGGGCCGAGCACGGAGACGCCGAGTGCCGAGGTGTACGTCCGGCCGAGCTTGAAGATGTGACCAACCTCGATCGCCCGGATGAGCCGGATCGGCGTGCCGCACCGCGGGCAGGGCTCGCCGGCCGACACCTCGCGCAGGTCAGCCCACATGCCGACCCGGATGTCGCGCTCCACGTCAACGCCGGTGAGGTGGACGTCGTCGGTGTTCGCGCCGGTCGCCATGTCGCGCCGGCCCCGCAGCGCGAAGTCGGCGATGACCGGCAGCTCGGTGACGCCTACCGCGCCGAGGCTGCCGGGTAGCGCGCCAAGCGCTGCCCGGATCTCGTCCGGGTGTGCCGGGCGAATGTCGGTCTCGCCGGTGCCGTCGACCAGCTTCTG
>JASIGS010000326.1 GCA_030052355.1 Streptosporangiaceae bacterium
CAGGCGCGCAGGTCGCGCCGAAGCAGACCTGGACGAACTTAACAAGGCCATCGACTGGCTGAGGGCAGAAACTCAGCGGATCCGCGACGAGCGGATGGCTCCGCTTACGCAGATGTCGGGCCGAGTCTGGAGCATGCTGCGGCAGGAGAGCAACGTCGGGCTTGGCCCGGTCCGGCTCGAGGGCACCGCGACGCAGCGCCACGTCAGCCTGGACGTGACGGTGGACGGCGTCAAGAGCGTGGCGCTCAGCGTGATGAGCCAGGGCGAGCTGCACGCGCTCGGCCTGGCGTTGTTCCTGCCGCGTGCCACCTCGGCGGAAAGCCCGTTCCGTTTCATCGTGATCGACGACCCGGTGCAGTCGATGGACCCGGCGAAGGTCGACGGGCTGGCGCGGCTGCTCGCCGACGTCGGAAAGGACCGCCAGGTCATCGTGTTCACCCACGACGACCGCCTGCCCGAGGCGATCCGCCGGCTCCAGCTGCCAGCGACGATCTGGGACGTCACCCGCCGCGAGGGGTCAGTCGTCGAGCTGACGAAGAACGATGACCCTGTTGACCGTTACCTGGCTGATGCCCGGTCGATCGCCCTGACCGACCAGCTGCCGGAGGAAGCTCGCGCGGTCGTCGTGGCCGGCTTCTGCCGGAGCGCACTGGAAGCCGCGTGCCACGAAGTCGTCCGGGCCAGGCGGATCAAGGCGGGCGTGCGTCAAGCCGACATCGACCGCGAGCTGGCCGCCGCGGAGACGACGCACAAGATGCTTACGCTGGCGATGCTCGACGACCTCGCTGAAGGCGGTCAGCTCGGCGACAAGCTGCGGAGTCGCTATGGCCAGGCGGCTGTCGACGCTTTCAATGCGGTCAAGTCCGGCACGCACAGCGTCTACAGGGGCGAGCTGAAACACCTCGTGAACGAGATCGAGCGCCTGTCGAACAAACTCAGGGCATGACGACAGAGGAACTGCTCGCCGAGGCAGACCGGCTCCTCAGTACCGTCGTTCCCGATACCAGGGGGCGGTGGCCGCGGGCCTGTGCCTGGCTGACCCGGCTCGCGCTCGAGCAGGCCCTGGACGAGCACTGGGCTCGCGTGCTTCCCGGGGCAGCCGGCTGCGGGATGCGACCCCAGCTGCTCCTGCTCCCCCGCTACGCCGGCCAGGACACGGCCGACAAGGCACGGGACGCGTGGTTCGGCCTGGCCAGGGCGAGCCACCACCACGCCTACGACCTCGCCCCGACCGCCGCGGAACTCCGCCGCTGGCACGAGCTCGTGACGTCGGTAGTGACAGACCTGTGCAAGATCTTATAAATTCACCGGCCTGGCAGTAGAACTCACGGTCGGAGCGTCTCTGAACTATGGGATGGATCCATGCCGCGACGCCTCCGGGCTCCCAAGCCGGTGAGGAGCCGCCCACGCTCGCTGCGGGGCAGGACCGCAGCGCTGCCATCACCGCGTTGTACCGCGAGCACGCGCTCGGGCTGATCCGGCTGGCCCACGTGATGCTGGGTGACAAGACGGCAGCCGAGGACGTCGTCCAGGAGGCGTTCTGCGGCCTGTACCGGCGCTGGGGGCACCTGAAAGAGCCGGACAAGGCAGTCACCTACCTGCGCTCCAGCGTGCTGAACGGCTGCCGATCACTGCAGCGCCGGACCCGGCGCGAGTCGCGCGCGCCCGTCTGGACGGCTCCGGCGTCAGCCGACCCCACTTTGACCAGCGAAGAGCGCAAGCTGCTCGTCGACGCCATGCGGCACCTGCCTGAGCGGCAGCGGGAGGCTCTGGTGCTCCGCTTCTACCTCGACATGTCCGACGCGCAGATCGCCGCCGCCATGGGCATCAGCCAGGGCACCGTCCGGTCGACGACGTACCGGGGCCTGGCTGCTCTTGGCGTAGCGCTGAAGGAGTCGTCATGACAATCAGCCAGGACCAGTTCCGCGCCGCCATCCGCGAGGCAGCGGATGAGGTCACCGAGCACGATGTCCCACCGCTCTCGCTGCCGGCGGACGAACTGGCGGGCCGGTACGGCACGCGTCGCTGGTGGGCCAGCAAGCGGCTGCTGGCGCCGCTCGCCGCCACGGTCGCGGTCATCGCGGTCATCGCGACGTCGGTCGCCCTGTCAGGCCGATCGAATCCGGCTTGGCTAACCACCAGCACCGGCGTGCCCATCCGCCTCGACCGCAACGGGATTCCGCCGTATTACCTCAGTGGGGCCATCACTCCAGAAGCTCAGATCCGCGAGACCGCCACCGGTGCGATCGTTGCCACTGTCCGCCTGCCTGGGCCGTCCGCTGAAATGTTTAGCGCCACCGGAGCGGCGGATTACTGGACATTCGTGCTCGCCGTATATCAGTGGAAGGATCTCCCTTCGGGCAGAGTTCCCCTCAAGTACTACCTGGCCCAGTTCAATCCGCGCACTGCCCGGATCACGCTGCAACGTCTGGCACTTCCAAACCTTCCGAGCTATGGCTTCCTGGCGGGCTTGGCCCTCTCTCCGAACGGGCGCGAGCTGGCAGTAGAAGAGCGGACGCAGAGCAAAAGCAAATGGTTCACAAAGATCAGCGTTTACTGGCTGGCGACTGGGCGGGTCCGGGTGTGGCGGATGTCGGGCCAAGTCAACGACAGCATTGCCTGGTTGTCCTGGTCAAGCACGGGCTTGCTGGCCTTCAACCGGTCTGGCGCGGTCAAAGTCTCGGGTGTCTGGCTACTGAATACTGCGACCGCCGGAGGCGACCTGTTGTCGGACAGCCGGCTCGTTGTGACTGCGTATCAGCGAGCAGGATTCAACCAGGCTTCGAATGGCATACTGGCATCAGATGGACGGGAAATTGCGATGCCGGTATACCGCCGCACTAAGACCGGCGTCGCCACCTACGAATTCCAGGTCTTCTCGGCCGCGACGGGAAAGCTGCTTCATGTGTTTCTTCCACGCACATCCAGCAGGCAGAACGGCGGACTTCCCGGGGTTTACTGGACCAGCACTAAGGGCGATGTTCTCATCGTCTACCCGCCTATCGGCAAGCCGACCTTCCTTGAGCTCAGAGGCGACCGGGCCACGCCGATCCCGATCAAGTACATACAAAGCCCGATCTTCTAGCTCACCCGCCGTCGCGCAGGCCGCCGTCTGTCATCGGCCGGCGGTATGGTTTCGGCGTGACCGACAACGAGGACTTCGACAGCCGGCTGACGGCTGTCGAATCCGACGTGGCTGCCGCGCGGTCGGAAGAAGCGGCGGCACGGACGCTCGCGTCGGCCGCGCACGAGGATGTCGCTGAGGTCAAGACGGCGCTGAACGCCCACTTCCGGGTTCTCAACGCTCTCCGAGAAACGCAGGTCGACCACGGCCAGAGGCTGGACCGCCTCGAGGCAAGGTTTGACGTACTCGAGGCCAAGGTGGACCAGGGCTTCGCCCAGGTGGACCGGAACTTCGCCCAGGTGGACCGGAACTTCGCCGAGGTAGAGCGCCAGTTCTCGATCGTCCATGTCGGTATCGCGCAGATCACGGCCATGCTGACCAACCTCACCGACCCGGGCAGCCCGGCAAGCCAGAACTGACGGCTAGCCTGGGCGCTGTTGGGAAGAATGCGCTTCGTGGCTGAGCGATCGAACGTGGGCGCGATGGTGATCATCGGTGGCGGACTCTCGGGCGGCAACGCCGCGGTCACGCTCCGGGAAGAGGGCTTTACCGGGCCGGTGGTGCTCATCAGCCGCGAGCCGGGCGTTCCCTTCGGCCGACCGCCCCTGTCCAAGACGTACCTGCGGTCGGAGGAAGGCGTCGACGCCTGGTACGTCAAGCCTGCCGACTGGTACGCCAGCAACGGTGTCGACCTGCGCAGCGGACCGACCGTGGTGGCCAGCGACCTGGCCGCTCACACCGTGACCCTGGACTCGGGTGAAGAACTCGGCTACCAGAAGCTCCTCATCGCCACCGGTGGCCAGAACCGGCGGCTGAAGATCCCCGGCGCTGACCTGCCGGGAGTTCACTACCTGCGCACGGTCGCCGAGTGCGACGCGATCAAGCAGGAGGCCGCGGCTGGCCGGAGCGCCGTCGTCGTCGGAATGGGGTTCATCGGCTGCGAGGTCGCGGCGTCGCTGACCCAGCTCGGGGTCAGGGTGACCACGATCTTCCCGGAACAGGCACCGCTGGCCACGGTCCTCGGCGACCAGGTCGGCGGGCTGGTCGGCAACTTCCACCGCGCGCACGGTGTCGAGATGCTGGCCGGTGACCAGGTCACCTCGTTCGAGGGCACCGAACGCGTGGAAGCGGCCGTGACCGCCGGCGGCCGCCGCATCGCGTGTGACTTCGTCGTGGCGGGCATCGGCATCACGCCCGAAGTCCCGCCGGTGGCGGTCGCGGTTGATAACGGGATCCTGGCCGACGAGCGCTGCCGGGCCAGCGAACCCGACATCTACGCCACCGGAGACGTGGCGAACCATCTCCACCCGCTGTTCGGGCGGGTCCGGGTCGAGCACTACAACAACGCCGAGAAGCAGGGTCGCTACGTGGCCAAATCCATGCTCGGCTCCACCGCACCCTACGACTACGTGCACAGCTTCTGGTCTGACCAGTACGAGCACAAGATTGAGTACGTCGGCCACGTCACCAAGTGGGATCAGTTCGTGATCCGCGGCAGCGTGCAAGAGGGCAAGCTGATCGGCTTCTACCTGGTTGACGGTGTCGTGCGGGCCGCGGTCGGTCTCGACCGCGGCGGTGATCCCGAACTGGACGTTGACAGCGAGATGGCCGCCGCTGACCGCCTGGTGGCCGTCCGGGCCAGCCCTGCTCCGGCCACACTCTCCGACGAGGCCACCGACCTGTGGTCGCTCGCAGGCCGCTGAAAAACGCCGCCCTAGGCGTTCGAGAACAGCGGTATGTTCGCGCCGCTGACCGCCGCCATCGGGCTGTCCAGCAGGGCCACGATCAACTCACCCATGTCGTCAGCTGTCAGTCCCGGCCGCAGCGCCGGGTTGGCCCGGCGCAGCATTTCGGTGTCAACG
>JASIGS010000327.1 GCA_030052355.1 Streptosporangiaceae bacterium
CAATAGACCTGCTGGCCTGGATCGATGCCACGAGCCGGGCCTCGGTGCTGTCCGGCTACGCGGCGGTGATGGCCGCCGCAACCGGGCGAGACCAGGCAAGCACCACCGAGTCGGTCGCCGCCCAGTTCCTCAGCTGGCTGAGCGACACCAGCCGGTCGTGGCTCGTGGTGCTCGATGACCTCGCTGACACGGCGAACCTGGACGGCCTGTGGCCGGCCGGCCCCGCGGGCCGGGTGCTCGTGACCGCCACCGACACGGCCGCCATCCCCGGCAGCATGCGGGTCGTGCCGGTCGGGCCGTTCGGCCTGCGCGAGGCCATCAGCTACCTCAGCGAGCGCTTGTCAGCCGACCCGGACAAGCGGCACGGTGCGGTCGAGCTTGCCCAGGATCTGGACCTGGAGCCGGTCGCGCTGGCCCAGGCCGGCGCGATGATCGCCAGTTCCCCGCTGTCGTGCCGCGACTACCGGGCCCAGTTCGCGCGCAGGCGCGAGCAGCAGGCCTGGCCGCTCGGCGAACGGCCGCCGGCGGCGGCCGTGACGTGGACGTTGTCGTTTGAGCGGGCAGACCAGCTGGCGCTGGGCGTCTCGGCCCAGTTGCTGGTGGCCCTGGCCGCGCTGCTGGACGGGCACGGCATTCCGCAGACCGTACTGGCCGCACCGGCGGCAGGCGATTTCTTCACGAGCGGCCGCGACGTCCCGGCCAGCGGCGACCACGCCAGGACAGCGCTTTCGGCGCTCGAGCAGGTCGGTCTGCTGACCGTGGAACAGGAGAGCGAACCGGCGACGGTACGGATCAGCCCGGTGCTGCAGGCCGCGCTGCGGGCCGAGATGCCCGACGGCTTCCGGGATGAGGCGGCGCGTTCGGTCGCGGATGCGCTGCTGCAGGCCTGGCCGGAAGGGGAACTGCCCGGCTGGCCCGGTTCCGGCCTGCGAGCCTGCGCGGCGACCCTCCGGCGTATCACCGGAAACCTGCTGTGGGAGGGCGGCTGTCACCCCGTGCTGGTGCGCGCGGGCGACAGCCTGGACCGCGCCCGTCTGACCGAGCCCGCGGTAGCGCACTGGCTCGACCTGGCCAGGACCGGCAGTCGTCTGCTCGGCGACGGGCACCCTGACGTGATGCTGGCCGGAAGGCGCCTGGCCGACGCCTATCTTGCGGATGGGCGGGCGGACGAAGCCATTCCCTGGTTCCAGTGGATACTCGACAGCCTGAGCGACAAGCTCGGGCCGGATCACCCTGACGTGATCGAGGCGCAGCGCCGCCTCGGCCACGCACTCGTGGCGGCGCTCCAGCACCAGGCCGCGATCGCGCTTCTGGCCCGGGCCCTTTCCCAGTACGAGCAGGTCTGCGGACCCGGGCACCCCGACACGCTCGGCGCGCGCGACGAGCTCGCCGCCGCCCACCTGGGTGCGGGCCACTACTCCGACGCCATCGACCTCTACCGGCGCACGCTCGCCGACCGCGAGCGCACCCAGGGAGACCGTCACCCGCAGACGATGACCACGCGTCAGGGCCTGGCCGACGCCTACCTGGCCAGCGGCCGGGCTAAGGAGGCAGTCACTGCCTACAAGAAGGTGGTGGCCGACCGGGAGCGCGTCCTCGGGCCGGATCACCTGGACACGCTCATGGCGCGGAACAACCTCGCCGTCGCCTACCAGCAAACCGGCAAGACGGCTGCGGCCGAGCTGACATGCGAGCGGGCCTGGGCCGGGTTCGAGCGGGTGCTCGGCCCCCGTCACCCTGATACTTTGCGCAGTCGCGCGGGGCTGGCCCAGGTCTACCGCCAGCTGGGCCGCTACGGCGACGCACGCACGCTGCTGCGCGACACGGTGTACCGCCTGGAGCGCATCTTGCCCGAAGGGGATCCGCTGATCACCGAGCTGCGCCAGAACCTGGCCGACATCGGCGAGGACCCCCGCGCGGAGGACGCCAAGACCGGCAGCGGCTAGCGCGCCGGCGTTCCCCTCAGGGCCTGCGGTAGAACACGAGGGCGAGGTCAGGTATCCGCTCGCAGAAGAGGCCGTCGTCGGACTCCGCGGTCAGCCGCGTCCGCAGGTCGCGCTCGAAGTCTTCCAGCTTGTCGCCGAACAAGTGCGGTGCGCTGCCGGAGGTCGAGAAGACGTGGGCCACGACGTCATCGACGGTTCGCTCCAGGACTTGCCGGCCAGGTACCCGGATCGAGACCGGGGCTTCGAAGCCCGCCGCCTGCAGGACCTCCCGCTCGTTTCCCGGCGTGCCGTGCAGCAGCACTCCCTGGCCAGCTCGCTGCACAGGACCGAGGTAGGCCTGCCTGAGATGCCGGATGACGTCGGCTGGCGGCGGCGGATGCGGCAGCGGTGCCTCGGGGGGAGGTGTCTCGATCTCCTGCCCGCCAGGATGAACGAAGGCGCCGCCGGGCTCGAGCATCCCGAAGATCGCGGCGGCCACCAGTTCGCGCTCCATCCAGTGGAACGACTGGGCGAACGTCGCGTACCGGAAGGTGCCGAGACCGGCCGGCAGTTCCTCCGCCCGCAGCTGGAACCAGCGCGCGTTGGTCACGTTCCGCAGGGCTGCCGTCCGGGTCGCTTCTTCGATCATGCCTTGGTCGGCGTCCACGCCCACGACCTCGGCGAACAGGTCGGCCAGCCGGAGGGCGACGGTACCAGGGCCGCAGCCCACGTCGATGAGGCGCGGCGAGCCCCGCAGGTCGGCCTCGGCGGCGAACGCGTCACGCAGTCCTGGCGGATACGGAATGCGGCCACGATCGTAGAAGCCAGCGCTGCCGGCGAACAAGCTCTCGTCCCAGGCCCATCCCTCGGGCACGGGTCCTCCCTGTGTTCAGTCCGCGGGGCGGAGCAGGCAGAACTCGTTGCCTTCGGGGTCAGACAGCACCACGAAGGTGTCATGTTCGGCGAGCACCGCCGCGCCCAGCGCTGTCAGCCGGAGCTTCTCCGTTTCGAACGACTCGCAGCGCAGGTCGAGATGCAGACGATTTTTGACCGCTTTAGGTTCGGGAACGCGCTGGAAGAACACGCTTGGCTGCAGTCCGGGAGACTGGATGCGGACGGTGGGGTCGTCTTCGAGATCGTTGATGCCGATGCTCCGCAGCCGCTCAATCTCGGCCTCGTCATAAGGCGCGACCTCGTAGTCGTCGAGTGCGGCTGCCCAGAAGCGCGCGATCGAAGCTGGATGCCGGCAATCGACGACGATCTCGCGAATACGCGCCATGACCGTTGATGTTGCCACTGCCGCCCAGCGGAACGCGACCCTAAATCCGTGCCCTCGTCGGGCCGGTACCATCGGCGCAGTTTTCGTCGGCACAGTATCGTCGGCGCGGGCAGGGAGGAGCGCGCTGATGACGACCGGCTCGCTGCTGGTGGCCGGTACCACGTCCGACGCTGGCAAGTCGGTGCTGACCGCGGGGATCTGCCGCTGGCTTGCCCGCCGGGGCGTGCGGGTCGCGCCGTTCAAGGCGCAGAACATGTCGAACAACTCGGTGGTCGCGCCCGATGGCGCGGAGATCGGCCGGGCGCAGGCCATGCAGGCGGCCGCGGCTGGCGTGCCCGCCGAGGCAGCGATGAACCCGGTACTGCTGAAGCCGTCCAGCGACTCGGTCAGCCAGCTCGTGGTACTCGGCAAGGCCGCCGGCAACACCGGCGCCGCCGGGTACTGGGGCAGCGGAGCGGGCAGGTCCCGGCTGCGGGCGACCGTGCTGGCCGCCTACGACGACCTGCGGTCGCGGTACGACGTGGTGATATGCGAGGGCGCCGGGTCGCCGGCCGAGATCAACCTCCGCCGCGATGATCTCGTCAACATGGGGCTGGCGACGGCCAGGAACCTGCCGGTTGTCGTCGTCGGCGACATCGACAGGGGCGGCGTGCTCGCTGCCCTGTACGGGACGCTTGCCCTGCTGGACCGGGCCGACCAGTCGCTCGTCAGCGGGTTCGTGATCAACAAGTTCCGCGGCGACCGGGGCCTGCTCGAGCCGGCCCTGCGTCAGCTTGCCGCGCTAACCGGCCGTCCGGTCCTCGGCGTCGTTCCTTATCTCGACCGGACCTGGCTCGACGCCGAGGACGCGGTCGCCACGGAACGCGCGCACAACGGGCAGCCCGGCGCCGCCGGGGACGAGCTGAGGGTCGCTGTCATCCGGCTGCCGCACATCTCGAATTTCACCGACGTCGATGCGCTCGCGCTCGAGCCCGGTGTCCGCGTCTGGTTCGCCGCCAGCCCCGCCGGGCTCGCGGACGCCGACCTGATCGTGGTGCCCGGGACGAAGGCGACGGTCAGCGACCTTGCCTGGCTCCAGGCCCAGGGCCTGGACGTCGTCCTGGCGAACCGCGTCGAGGCCGGCCGTCCCGTCCTCGCGATCTGCGGCGGCTACCAGATGCTCGGCACCGTCATCCACGACGGCGTCGAGAGCCACGCTGAGACCGTTCCCGGTCTCGGGCTGCTGCCCGTGGTCACCCGTTTCAGCCGGGCCAAGACTCTGGGCAGGCCCTCCGGCTACGCGGCCGGATCTCCTGTCGGCGGCTACGAGATCCATCACGGCCGCGTCGAGGTCCTTGGGGGCAGCCCGTGGTTCACCACCGAACCAGGCGGCCGCGGAAGCGCGCTCGACGGCTGCGTGCGCGGCCCGGTCCGCGGCACGCTGTGGCACGGCATCTTCGAGAACGACCAGTTCCGCCGCGGCTACCTGACCGAGGTCGCCAGCCAGGCGGGCAGGGACTTCGCTCCGCAGCCTGACACGTGCTTCGCGACCGCACGGCAGGCTCAGTTCGACGCCCTCGCCGACGCCATTGAGGACTGCTGCGACACCGCCGCGCTGCTGCGGCTGATCGAGGACGGGGCGACACCCGGGCTGCCCGCCGTGCCGCCCGGCGCGTGATGGCAGTCCAGAGCGGTCGTTCTTTACGCTCTGTCGTACTACACTATGTAGTAATTAGGATTGGTTCGATCTCGCAGAGGATCCGTCATGAGCGCTTCGTGGCCAGAGCGTGCTGCCTGCCGCGAGCCGGCCGTCGATCCCGAGTGGTTCTTCCCCGTGGCAGAGACCGGCCCGTCTGCCCGCGAGGTCGCCGCCGCCAAGGCCGTGTGCGCGCGATGCCCGGTGGCGGCGCAGTGCCTCGACTGGGCGATACGAGCCGGCGAGCCCGCCGGTATCTGGGGGGGAACGACACCAGAAGAACGCCGGCTGTCCCGATCGCGGACAGCCCGGGCCGGTCACGGGGCTGGTCACGACATCGGGCAGAAGCGGGCCGGCGCCATCGCATCCTGACCGGCGCCTCGGTGCTGAACGTGGATGGCCTGAACGCGAACGGCCGCCGCGCTGGCTGGCTGCCAGCGCGACGGCCGTTTCAAGTACGGACTGCTAGCAGTTCTTCTGGCTGCAGGTCCAGAACTCGGGGTAGAAGCTCAGCACCGGGCTCTGCGTGACGTTGTGCAGGCCGTTGCTGTTCGCGAACGTGGTGGTCCCTAGCGGCATCCAGAGCGACGGCTCCTGGACGGCCGTGTAGTTCGCGTAGGCGTCGAAGGTGGACAGGCTGCTGCTGGTGTGCGTGTCGTTGATCAGCGTGTCCATCTCCGCGTTGCTGTAACTACCGGAGTTGTTCGCAACCCCGGTCTGGTACAGCGGCTCGCCGGTCGGCTCGAAGCCGGGACCGTTGAACAGCCAGGCACCGAGGTACAGGAACGTCCAGCCACAGCGGGACTCGCTCGGCGTGCACGGCACGGTGTCGCCCAGCAGCGTGTCGAACGTCTCGCCGCTCGGCGTCAGCTGGATGCCCGCCGTGGCGAAGCCCGACTTGAGGATGTCGACGTCGTCCTCCTGGGTGGAGATACCGGAGGTGTACAGCATGGAGAACTTCGCCTGCGTGCCCGCCTTGACCCCGGCGCCGCAGTCCGACGAGCCAGAGCCGGCCTTCTCACAGGTCAGCACCCCGCCCACGACCTTCCAGCCGTGCGCGGCCAGCAGTGCCTTGGCCTTGGTCGGGTCGTACGGGTACAGGCCCTGGCCGCCGTTCGCCTTCATGTCCGACGACACCCACTGGCTGACCGGCACGCTCGGCACCCCGGCGACGGTTGCCACCGAGTAGCCACGGCCAACCGCCGTGTCCATGCCGCTCTGGTCGTCCAGCTCGGCCATCGCCTGCCGGAAGTACAGCTGCTTGAACACCGGGCCGTAGGTCGGGTTGTTGAAGTTGATGTAGGAGTAGCCGATCCCGAACTCCTCCTGCGCCTGCAGCCAGTAGCCGCCGTTCGGCGTCGAGGCGAGCGGGTTGGTGGCCGGCAGGTACGTGGTCCCCACGGCCTTCGGCAGGTCGGTCGACGGTACTGAGCCCTGGCTCAGCGCGCCGGTCTTCAGGCCGGTGTAGACGGCGGTGTCACTGGTGTACTCGACGAACTTCAGCTCCGAGATGGACGGCTTCGGGCTGCCGGAGTACTTCGTGTTCGGCACGAAGGTGTAGTTACCGTCGATGTTGTAGGACGTCAGGCGCCAGGGGCCGTCCACCACCTGCCACAGCGGGTTGGTGGCGTAGGTGGAGGTGGACTTGTTCAGCGAGTTCAGGTAGTTCCACACCGCCACGCACTTGGCCCAGTGGTCGGCCGCGCTGTCGGTGGTGCACCCGCCGCTGCCCGCCGCCGCGCCGGCCTTGCTCACGTCCCACGCCATCGGCATCGGCCACAGGATCGCCAGCTGGTTGTAGGTGTACCAGATGCTCGAGTACGCGGACTTGAGGTGCAGCGTCACCTGCTCAGGCCCGGTGGCCGAGTACGACGCGATGTTGTCCGGCAGCAGGCCCACCGTGTAACCGGCGTAGTTGGCCTTCTCCGCCTCCAGCATGTTCAGGAAGAAGATCAGGTCCTTGGCGTCAACGGTCTCGCCGTTGGACCACTTCCAGCCCTTGAAGTTGATCACGATGGTCTTGCCGCCGTCGCTGTAGATCGGCGCATCGGCCGGGGACAGCGCGTA
>JASIGS010000328.1 GCA_030052355.1 Streptosporangiaceae bacterium
GCCCCTGAGCCGCCGCTCTGCCACCCCGCGGGGGAGCTCCTGCCCCCGTTCCCTCAGGCCCCGACTTGCCGGCTGCCCGCGACTGACCGCTTCGCCCCGTTGCCGCGCCGCTTCGTCCCGTTGCCGCGCTTCGCCCTGCCGTGCCGCTTCGCCCCGCGGCAGCGGCCCGGCGCTGCGCGGGGTGGCCAGGGCGCATCTCGGCGGGCGGGGTCGGGCCCTTCCCCTCCAGCTTGCGCTTGCCGTACCCGCCGGTGCCCGGCCGTGGCTTGCCAGACTTGGTGCGGCCGCCCGGCCCCGGTGTCCTGCCTGTGTTCCGTGCCGGGCTCACCTGCGCAACTCCCAGCGCGGGCCGTTCGGCGTGTCCTCGACGGTGATGCCGGCTTGCTGAAGCTGGTCCCTGATCGCGTCGGCCGCCGCGTAGTCGCGCCTGGCCCGAGCCGCCTGGCGCTGCTCCAGTGCCAGGCCGACCAGCACGTCAAGAACCGGCCGCAGGTCGTCGCCCTGCTGACGCGAAGACCACGGCGCGGCAAGCGGATCAAGGCCGAGCACCGACAGCATGGCCCTGACCTCCGCCAGGCTCTTCGAGGTGCCCGCGGAGTCACCGGCGGCAAGCGCGCCGTTCCCCTCCCTGACGGACTCTTGCAGGACGGCCAGGGCTTGCGGCACGCCGATGTCGTCGTCCATCGCGGCGGTAAATGGGGCCGGCAGCGCGTCAGCCGGCGCGGTGTCCGGCACCAGTTCGTCCGCCCGCGTGACGAAGCCCTCGATCCGGCGATAGGCGGTGGCGGCCTCGGCCAGCGCTCCCGGGGAGTAGTCGATCTGCGACCGGTAGTGCGGCTGCCCGAGGTAGTAGCGCAGCTCGACCGGCCGGACCGTGGTGAGCATGTCGTCGACGAGCAGCGAGTTGCCGAGCGACTTGCTCATCTTCTCGCCGCCGATGTTCACCAGGCCGTTGTGCATCCAGTACCGCGCGAATCCGTCGCCCGCCGCCCTGGACTGGGCAAGCTCGTTCTCGTGGTGCGGGAAGATCAGGTCGAGACCGCCGCCGTGGATGTCGAACGTCGGTCCGAGGTACTTGGTCGACATCGCCGAGCACTCCAGGTGCCATCCCGGCCTGCCAAGGCCCCAGGGTGTCTCCCAGGTCGGCTCGCCCGGCTTGGCGCCCTTCCACAGCGCGAAGTCCCGCGGGTCGAGCTTGTCGCCGCCGTCCTCGGTGTCGTCGGCGGCGCGCATGTGCTCGAGTCGCTGGCCGGACAGCCGGCCGTAGCCGTCAAACGACTTGACGTCGAAGTAGACGTCGCCGCCGCCGGCCGCGTAGGCATGCCCGCGATCGATCAGCCGGCGCATCAGCACGATCATCTCAGGGACGTGCCCGGTCGCGCGCGGCTCCACGTCCGGCGGCAGGCAGCCCAGGGCGTCGTACGCGCGAGCGAACGCCCGGTAGTTACGCTCGGCTATCGCCCACCACGGCAGTTCCTCGTGGATGGCGACGCGCAGGATCTTGTCATCGATGTCGGTGACGTTCCGGCAGTAAGCCACCGAATAGCCGGTCCAGCGCAGCCAGCGCACCACGATGTCGAAGTTCACTCCTGAGCGAATATGCCCGATATGTGGGGGCGCCTGCACGGTAGCGCCACACAGGTACAGCGAGACCTTCCCCGGAGTCAGCGGGGTGAACTCGCGCACCGAGCGCGTGGCCGTGTCGTAGAGGCGAATCGTCACGAGCCAAGGCTACGGGATGCACGCGCGCGCTCGCTTCGCGTGTCGCCGCGTCGGCCAGCCCGGCGGCGGACAGCGTTTTCAGACGCATTTGCCGAAAACGCTGACCGCTAACGTAGACGACATGCGGCGGCTGAGACCCGGAGCGCTGACTTGGTCTGGGCTGTCCCCGCGGCGCCGGCTGCTGGTCGCGGGGCTCAGCCTGCTCGTGGCCGCGGCTGCTGTGGGCGGCCTGCTGGCCGCCGTGCTGCCGGGCCAGCCAGTGCGCCGCGGCACGCCCTCGCAGGACAGACTCGGTCCGGTGCTGCTCGTGCCGGGCTACGGCGGCAGCACCGGCTCACTCGAGGTGCTGGCCGCGCGGATCCGCGCCACCGGGCGCACGGCGACGGTCCTGCACCTACCGGGGAACGGCACGGGCAGCCTGATCACCGACGCTGCCGTGCTCAATGCCGCTGTCAACACCGTCCTGAGCCGCGGCGCGCCGTCGGTCGACGTGATCGGCTACTCGGCAGGCGGAGTCGTGACGCTCATCTGGGCCAGGCAGGACGACGGCAGCGCGAAGGCGCGCCGCGTCATCACGCTCGGCTCGCCGTTCCACGGCACAACGCTCGCGGCCGGAGCCGAGGGGTTCGTTCCCGGCGCGTGCCCGGTGGCGTGCCAGCAGCTAGCCCCGGGGAGCAGCCTGCTCGCGAGCCTGGACGTCGGCGACCCCGCTGGGCTGCCCCGCTGGCTCTCGCTGTGGACGACCGACGACACGACGGTGACGCCGCCCGACTCTGCCGATCTGCCCGGCGCCATCAGCGTGCCGGTGCAGTCGCTCTGCCCGGCGGCCCGGATCAGTCACTCTCAGCTGCCGACCAGCACGGTGGTGACGGCGATCGTGCTGCAGGCGATCGGCCCCGGTCCGTTGCGCTACCCGTCGGCAGCGGCCTGCACAGGCTAGGGGGACACCCCTGGCTCAGCTCGTGATGTCCTTGCTGGCGAAGTTGGCCCACGCGGCGGCCAGGAACACCAGTACGTAGATGGCCTGGATGGCGAACCCGCGCTCGATCTCGCGCCACAGAATCGGCTGCCGGAAGAAGTCGATCCACGACAGCCAGTACCGGGTCGGCAGGTACGGGCTGATGGCGGACGCGGAGTTCAGCCCGAGGAGCACGCCGCTGGTGATCAGCACCGCGAGCGCCCCGAGCGCCGCCCCCAGCGAAGAGTCCGACAGGGTCGACAGGAACAGCGCGATCGCGCCGACGCCGAGCATCGACACGGTCACGAACGCCACTGTCCCGGCCGTCCTCAGCAGGATGTCCACCGGAGTCAGCGCGGTGCCAGACAGCGAGGTGGCGACGACATTCGAGGTGGTGATGCCCGTCGAGGTGACGGCAGCGGGCTTGGAGCCGAACAGCAGCTGGCCGGTCACGAACGACGTCGCGGCGACCAGCAGCACGGCGACCAGCACGTACACGACGAGCGCGACGAGCTTCGCGAACAGCAGCTTGGACCTGCCGACCGGCCGGGCCAGCAGATAGCGCAGCATGCCGGAACTCGCCTCGCCTGCGATGGAATCGCCGGCCACCACGGCCACCGCAACCGGCAGGAACAGCGGCAGCACGATGGCCAGCGCCGCGGCTGGGAACAGCTGCCCGTCGGACAGCACCGCGGACAGCAGCTGCGGGCCCTGCCCGGGTGGCGGGGCGAGTTTCGTGACCGCCACGAAGATCGCCACGGTGACCGGAAGCGCGCAGAGCAGCGCGACGCTCACCCAGTTCCGCGGCCGCCTGGCCAGCTTCGCCAGCTCGACCCCTATCACGTCGTGCTCCCGCTGGCCGCCACGCGTTCCCCGTCCACTCTGTCGGATCCGGCACCCGTAACCGACAGCACCAGGTCCTCGAGAGAGCGCCGCTCCGCGAGGACCTCGGTCACCCGCAGGCCCGCTTCCACCAGTTGCGCGTTCACCGCCGCGGCGTCGGCGTCGGCGACCACGAGCCGGTCCGCGTCGCGGTGCGCGACGCGGCCGTCAAGCAGCGCCGCGGCCCGGTCGGCGTCCGGGCTCCGCACGACGACCCGGCCGGTCGGCCCGCGGAGCACCGACAGCTCGTCCTGGACCACCAGATGGCCTCTGTCGATGACGCCGATCCTCGTGCACAGCATTTCCACCTCGGCGAGCTGGTGGCTGGACAAGAACACGGTGGTACCCGACGAGTTGAGCTCGGTCAGCAGGTCGCGCACCTCGCGGATGCCTTGCGGGTCGAGCCCGTTCGTCGGCTCGTCGAGCACGAGCAGCCGCGGGGTCCTCAGCAACGCCGCCGCGAGGCCGAGCCGCTGCCGCATGCCCAGCGAGTACTTACGCACCGCGCGGTCATCCACCTGGCCGAGGCCGACCCGCTCCAGGGCCGTCTCGA
>JASIGS010000329.1 GCA_030052355.1 Streptosporangiaceae bacterium
CGCCCGCCGCACTGCCCTGCCGGTCGCGGCGCTCGAGGCGCTGGCGCTGGCGGGAGCGTTCGGCTGCTTCGGACTGAGCAGGCGAGAGGCGCTATGGGCGGCAGGTGCCGCGGCGACCATCCGGCCTGGCCAGCTTCCCGGTACCACGCTGGGCATGACAGCGCCGCCGCTGCCGCCCATGACGGCCGCGCAGGAGACCTTCGCCGACCTGTGGGCCACCGGAACCTACGGCACGCATCCGATCGAGCACATCAGGGAGCTGCTGACCGAGCGCGATGTGCTGCCCGCCGCGAGGCTGACCGAGGTGGTGAACGGGATGCGCGTCATGGTCGGCGGCCTGGTCACGCACCGCCAGCAGCCGGGGACCGCGGCCGGCGTGGTGTTCCTCAGCCTGGAGGACGAGACCGGCATGGCCAACATCATCTGCCCGCCGGACGTGTGGCAGCGTTACCGCAAGATCGGCGTGGACGCGAGCGCTCTGATCGTGCACGGCCGGGCGGAACGGCTGGACGGTGCGGTCAGCCTGCTGGCGACCCGGCTGGAACGGCTGCGCGTCGTCGCCGCCGCGCGCAGCCGCGACTTCCGCTGAGCACGGGTCTGGACCTCCGGCTGCGCGGGCCGCCGGGTCAGCCGGACTGGCGCACCAGGCGGATGACCGGTATTTCGCGGTCGGTCTTGTTCTGGTACTGCGCGTACCTGGGTGCGGACGCGGTGATCTGCTGCCACGCCTCGTCCCGCTCGGCCCCGTGCAGTTGTGCTGCCGTGACGGGGATCGTCTGGCCCTTCAGCTCGATGCGGACCTCGTCGGGGTGCGCGGCGATGTTGTGATACCAGGCCGGGTTCCGTGCCGCGCCGGCCGCTGACGCGACGATCAGCCAGCTATCGTCCTTGCCAGGGAACCAGCCGACCGGGCTCGTGCGCTGGGTCCCGGTCTTGGCCCCGACCGTGGTCAGGACCAGGGCGTTGAGCCCCACCATCCGCCCCGACCGGCGGATACGGCCGGCGGCTGTGTTGTTGACCCATCGCATCATCAGGCCTGCGCGGGGCTGCCGGGCGCCGCGCGTGCCCGCAGGTGTATCGAACGCCATGTGACCTCCACATCCACCCGCTCACCTGGATGCTAGCTGAGGTAGACGGCACCGCCCGGGCGCCGCCCCCTGAACTGTCTAGTCGAGCGGGGAGTGGAAGTACCAGAGCTGGCCTTCCGGATCGCGTGCGCCGTACGCGCGGACTCCGTACGGCTGATCTGCTGGTTCTGCGATGATCACCGCACCGGCCTGGACGCTGCGGGCGTAGTGCGCGTCAGCGTCATCGACGGTTATCACGGTCATGCTGGAAACGCCGCCAAGCGAGCGCGGTGACTGGTATTCATTCCCGGCGGGGTGGAGGCCGATTATCTGGTTGCCGGCTTGAACCTCGCCGTAGATCATCCGTCCGTCGGCGTCGCGTTCGACGGGACCGGCGGTAAGGCCGTAGACGCGCACGAGGTATTCGTGCGCGGCCCCAAGATCGTCGTAGACCAGCATGCCGGTGGTGCTGCGGATGGTGCCGTCGAGCATGGCCATCTCCTCAAGGGTGGGGAACAGCTGTTCCCAGGATGGGTGGTCGTGCTGCTCAAGTTCGGCAGCCATGCTGGCCAGCCTGGTGCACAGCCGGGCAGAGATGGCCGCCTTGCGCTGGGTGTACTGCAGATGCCGCTTGACCGCGCCAGCTAGCTGCCACTCCGGGGCTTGCAGCGCCGCGGCGATCTGATCCAGTGGAAAGCCGAGCCCGCGCAGCAGCCGGATCCGGTACAGGCGTGCCACATCGTCGGCGGTGTATAGCCGGTGCCCGGCCGCGGTGCGCCGGGACGGGGTCAGCAGGCCGATGTGGTCGTAATGATGAAGGGCGCGCACGGTGAGGCCCGTGGCCTTTGCCAGCGTGCCGACCTTCCACGCTTCCTCCGGCTCGCTGACCAGCCCGGATGTGTCCATGTCCGGCACGCTATAACCTGCCGCAACGTCAGGTGCAAGGGCATCAGCAGGGTTCAGAGCCGCTGCTCGGTGGCCGGATCGGGCACGCCGCCGAAGTACTGGTCGAGCACTTGCCGGAAGGCCGGCTCGGCCGGGGCGGCGCGGTGGAACAGCGTCATGGACGACCGGAGCTTGACCGCGTCGATTCCGCCGAGGATCTGCTCCGCGGTGCGTCCGGACTGCCCGGCCAGCACGGTCGCGCACTCGATCAGACGCGGCCCGAGTACTGGATGCGCGAGGTACTCCCTGGCCTCGTTTAGCGAGCTGATCGCGTACCGCTGTGCGGTGGGGCTGCTGCCCAGCCCGGCAATCTGCGGAAACACGAACCACATCCAGTGGCTGACCTTGCGCCCGCGGCGCAGTTCCTCCGTCGCGTGCAGGTAGGTATCACCGGCATCCTGCGCGGTCACGAACCTGGCTAGGTCATACGGGTCGTCGTCGCTCATGCCGTCTCCGGCTCCATCTCTGGTAACTCTCCGGATAGTGCCAGGTTAAAAGTTGCGTAACGCAAACGGCTGCTCTTGCTGAACGTCCGGACTTCCCCGCCACACGTGCGACGATACGGGCAGGGGAGACCGTCCCGCCGGTTCCGCATCGTGATCGAAGGAGACACCATGGCGCTCGGTGACAGGTCACTGCACTTCCAGGGCAAGGGCGTAGACCTGGACAGCTTGACGCAGAAGATCGAGGACTACCTGAAGTCCGACGGGTTCAAGGTGCAGAAGTCCGCTCCGAGCGGCCAGGGATCGGTCGTGCAGGCCAAGAAGGGCGGGTTCCTCCGCGGCCTGGTCGACGCCGACCGGGCATTGTCGATCATGATCTCCGGTGACCCGAATGACGTCACGGTGCGCGTGGGTATCGGCAAATGGCTCGAGCACCTCGGCGTGGCCGCGGTGGAGACGCTTCTTGTCTCCGATCTCTTCCTGGTGATCGACGTCGCCGACACCGCCTGGAACTTCGAGGTCGAGGAGAAGATCATCAAGCAGATCGAGTCGTTCGTGGACTGACTCGGCCGGCGCCGAGGACGTCAGGACTCCTGTTCGAGCGTCAGGTATCCGCCGCGCCAGTACACCAGCGGCGCGGCGCCGCTGTCACTGGTCGCCACGTCGCGCACGCGTCCTACGACGATCTCGTGATCGCCGCCGGGAAGGCGGTGCTCGACGGTGCACTCGATGACGGCGAGGGCGCCGTGCAGACGGGGACTGCGGGTCGGCCCGCGGTGATGCCGGACGCCTTCCCAGGCGGCGGCCAGGCCCCGCCTGGCGAAGTTGACTGACAGGTGCTGCTGCGGTGCGGCCAGCACGTTGACGGCGAAGGCGCCGTGTGAGCGCACCGCCTCGAGCGTCAGGCTCTCCAGGTCGAAGCACACGAGCACGAGTGGCGGGTCGAGCGACAGGGAACTGACGGCGTTGGCCGTGGTGCCGACCGGCTCGCCGTCGGCACGGACCGAGGTCACCACGGTGACGCCGGTGACGAAGTGCCCCATTGCGTGCCGGAAATCGGCGGGGCTGACCTCTGCGGAGGCCAGATCGGGTGCGCTCATCGCCAGATCTGCCCGTTGCTCGGCAGGACAACGTGGTTCAGCACACAGTTGCCGACGCGGTGGTCTTCCCGGCCGGCCGGGCCGAGGTCCGTGCCCGAGTCGCCGGTGGTCAGTAGGAACCAGTGCAGGACGACCGCCATGCGATGCTGCCTCCAAGTCTCGTCGGCGCCAACGTTCCGGCCCGTCGAGATATCCCTATCATATCTATCGGGATAGTGCCATATGCCGTCGGCACGGCGGGGACGAGCTGCCTGAACGCCGCCGCCGGCCCGGTACGGCGCGGCTGGCCAGCGGGTAAGCCAGCGGGGCACGAGGCGAACATGCGTGTGAGCCAGATTACCTACTTAATTGAGTGACATAGTTGACATCTAGCCCGCGGCCCAGTTACGTTCGCGGCATGGGTCAGCTTGCTCCGGGTTACCGTGCCGTCGGCCGCTCCGGTCTCGTGGTGTCCGAGCTCGGGATCGGAGCGAGCACCTTCGGCCGCTCCGGCATGATCGCCACCAGCCAGCAGGCGGTGGATGAGATCGTGGGACGCGCCCTCGACCTGGGCATCACCTACTTCGACATCGCAGATGTGTACGGCGACAGTCCGGGCCTGAGCGAGACGCTGCTGGGCAACGCGCTCGGTGCGCGCCGCGACAACGTGGTGATCGGCTCGAAGTTCGGCGGCTCGCTCCGCGGCCTCGCGGGCGAAGACTGGGGCGTGCGCGGCTCGCGCCGGTACATCCGCCGCGCTGTCGAGGGCTCGCTGGCCCGGCTCAAGACCGACTGGATCGACCTCTACCAGATCCACATGCCCGACGCGGTCACCCCGATCGAAGAGACGCTGTCGGTGCTCGACGATCTGGTCAGGGAAGGCAAGATCCGCTACGCCGGCAGCTCCAACTTCGCGGCGTGGCAGGTGTCGGATGCCGAGTACACGGCACGCATCCACGGGCTCACTCGCTTCATCTCGGCCACAAACGAATACAACCTGCTGTGGCGAGACGCCGAGCGCGAGCTCTTGCCGGCCCTCAACGCGTACGGGATCGGCTTCATACCGTACTTCCCGCTGCAGAACGGGCTGCTCACCGGCAAGTACCGGCGGGACTTTGCCCCGGCAGACGCGAAGATCACGAACCTGAAGGCGCACCTGCTCGAGCGAGCTCCGTGGGACGCACTGGATCGCTACTCCGAGTTCGCGAGAGCCCGCGGTGTCACGCAGACCGCGCTCGCGCTGGGCTGGCTGCTCGCGCAGCCGGGCGTCGCCACCGTGATCGCCGGCGTCACCAGGCCGGAGCAGCTGGACGAGAACCTGGCCGCGACGCGCTGGCGGCCCAGCGAGGAAGAAGTGGCGGAGCTCGGAGCCATCCTGCCGCCCG
>JASIGS010000330.1 GCA_030052355.1 Streptosporangiaceae bacterium
TCGGTGCCTGAGTCGTCGTGTACATCTCCAGGGACTTCAGTAGCCGTGGCGCAAGCTGCTCGGCGAGCGCAGGCGCGAGGGCGTCGGCCAGTTCAGCCGCGAATGCCTGCGCGAGCAGGAGCCTCTCGAGCACCGAGATCCGCGCCGCGTCCCGCGTGGATCCGAAAGCCGTCTCGAAGAGCGCGGCCGTGGTGGCCATGCCATGCACAGGCGACTCAGCGGATCCGCCTGACTCGTTCAGTATGTCCCGGATCAAGTCGTCGACCAGGGACTCTACTTCGTCCTCGCCTAGTTCCTTTGATGACTCAACCGCCATGTCTGTCCTTCCCGTGTTCTCTGCGGCAGGTCGCGAGCTGGCCAGCGCGGAGCCCAGGCCTCGAGCTCAGCGTCACGCGCCCCGGTTACCGTCCGAGGGCGGCCAGCATGAGCGGATGCATCATGGCCCCGTCGCCTTCCTCGCGACGGTGCTGCATGATCGCCGCGAGGAGGAGCGGGTGCTCGATCATGCGCTCGCCGCGGCCCCTGCGCCGGCGCATCATCGCGGCCAGGAACAGCGGGTGGTCGAAGATCGAGTGCTCGTCGTCTTCCCGGCCCCGGCGCATCATCGCGGCCAGGAAGAGCGGGTGGTCGAAGATCGAGTGCTCGTCGTCTTCCCGGCCCCGGCGCATCATCGCGGCGAGGAGGAGCGGGTGCTCGATCATGCGCTCGCCCCGGGCCCCTCGGCGGCGCATCATCATGGCGAGCAGCAGCGGGTGCTCGATGATCGGCTCGTCGTCCGCTTCGCTTTCCCGGCGGCGCATCAGCGCGGCGAGGAGGAGCGGGTGCTCGATCATGCGCTCGCCCCGGCCCCGGCGGCGGCGCGCGAGCGCGGCGAGGAGCAGCGGGTGCTCGATAGCCGGGCCCTCCTCTGTCTCCTGGCGGCTCATCAGCGAAGCAAGTAGTTCCTCCTCGGCTCCGTCGGTCATGTGCTCCGTGGTCGTCGTCATGAAGCCCTCCTTGAGTCGCGGTCCTTGCGGGGCCCAGACCGGGCAGCCCGGCTGCGGCTACCGGTCGGCGTGTCTCCCGGGGCACTGACTGCCCGCGGCAGTGCGGAGGTATGCCACCCGGGCAGGGTGAAGTTGCACGCGCTGATCGCGTCGCGAGCGGCAAGGCCACAGCTATCAGGCCAGGGCGGCGACGTAGTCGTCGAAGCGGCGCAGGCTGGACTCAAAGCCCTGCCTTGCCTGCGGGCCGGTGTACGCGGCGGGCACGTTGGCCTGGTGGGTCACCACCTCCGTGCGGCCGTCGCCCAGGTCGGTGAACGTGATGGTGGTGGTCATTCCGCCGTGCACGTCGGGCTCGGTCCACACCAGCCTGTCCGGCCGCTGCACCTCCACGTACTCCGCGCGCATGGTGTAGCTGCTGCCGTCCGCGTCGTTCACCATGACCGTCTGAAAAGCGCCCCCCGGACGCAGGTCGACGGTGATGCCGCCGATCGGCGTCGTCGTGCCGTCCGGGCCCCAGAAGTGAGTGAGGTGCTCGGGTTGCGTCATGCAGTCGAACAGCAATTCCCTGCTCGCGCGCAGGACACGACGGTAGGTGAGCTCGCCCTGCTGCGTCATGGTGCTGGCCTTTCCGGTCGGTCGTTCCCGTCCTCGCGCTGCAGCGCGGCGAGGTGCTCGTCCAGCCGGTCGTAGCGTTCCAGCCACATCTGGCGGTGCTGCGCTATCCACTCGGCGGCTCCGTCGAACCGGGCGGGCTCGATGCGGCACGGGCGCGACTGCGCGACCCGGGTCCGGGAGATCAGCCCGGCGCGTTCCAGCACCTTGATGTGCTTGGACACCGCCTGCTGGGTCAGCGCGAACGGCTCGGCCAGCTGGTTCACGGTCGCCTCGCCCGCCGCGAGCCTTGTCAAGATCGCCCGCCTGGTCGGATCGGCGAGGGCCGCAAACGTGGAGCTCAGCTCGTCGGCCGCGGCCGCGGTCACCGGGCTCCCGCCAGGCTGGCCACCCCGGCGCCGTGGAACCGGCTGGCGGGCACGCGCCGGCCGGCCAGCAGCATCAGCAGGTCACGGCTGTGCCCGGCCAGGTCCTCGCCTTCGCCCGCGGACCAGTCCAGGTCCGTGGCACGCACCCTGATGCCGTCCAGCGGGACACCGAACAATGTCTCGCGGCCGGCGCCCGGACGGACGTCGGCGGCGAGTACGTCGTCAGGGTCGAGCGACAGCGGGCTGGTGATGGCGTCGAGTACCGTGATCATGGCCCGATCCGCGATCTCGTACCGGATCCCGAGCGGCCAAGTGATGTCGAGACCATGAATGAGGTCGTGACTGAGCGCGTCGGGCAGCCTCCCGCCGGGCGGGCTCCATGGGTTGTCGGCGTTGTCACGCAGCACGGCGACCAGCTCGCCAGGCGGGCGCTTGCTGTCCCGGTCCGCTATCTCGTCGGAGAACGCGGTGAAGTCGCCGCCGCAGCTATGCAGGCCGGCCATGAACTCCGGCTCCGTGATCCGGAACGGCATGGTGAGGTGCGCCAGCACGTGCGCTGGCGTCCAGCCGGAGCACATCGAAGTGCCGTGCCACTGCTCGCCCGTCAGCCCGTCGAGTGCGTCGGCCAGCGCCCGTCGCTCGGCCGCGATGAGGTCGATCATGCCGCCTCCTTGCACTACTAGGAAGTTGTACAACTGAAAAGCTTAGATTCCTGTGACGGCACGTCAAGCCACTGCTACCGGTCGGCTGCGTCGCCATATCGTAGTATGGTGAAAGTATGGCAACTAAGAAGGTAACCATCACGCTCGACGAGGACCTCGTGGAGGCGATGGGCGTCGCGGCGCGCGAGGCGGGCATCCCGCTGTCCCGGTTCATCGCGAGCGCGGCCGAGCGCGAGATGCGGTTGCACCTCGGCCGGCAGGTCGTGGCCGAGTGGGAGGCAGAGCACGGCGCGTTCACGCCCGGGGAACTCGCCGCGGCCAGGGCTGAGATTGCCGCGGCTGATAGCGAGTACTTCCGGGGCGTCGCGTGATCGCCCCCTTTGTCTACGACGCTGGCGCGCTGATCGCCATGGACAACGACGATCGCCGCATGTGGGCGCGGCACAGGGTGGCGCTTGACGAGGGCAGGGACGTGCACGTACCCGCCATCGTCGTGGCACAGGCGTGGCGCGACAGCCGCCGGCAGGTCCGGCTGGGGAGGGTGCTCACGGGGTGCCTGGTCGATCCGGTGGGACTGCGGACGAGCAAGGCCGCGGGGATCCTCTGCGGTAAGGCGGGGACGTCCGATGTGGTGGACGCGACGGTCGTGGTGATGGCCACAGCCGTGCGGGCGACCGTGTGGACGTCTGACCCGCAGGACATCAAGGCTCTGGCGGACGACGCCGGTGCGCGCCCGGCCCTGGTCGTCCGGCCTGTCTGATGGGCCCTGCTTGGTCGCGTTGATCGGCCTGCCGTGATGCGGCAGCGGGCCGTCCCCAATACGCGCGGTTAACTGCCAGAACGCTGGGGTAGCGCTATGCTGCCTCAATTCGGACAGCGGCAACTCGCCGCGAGGGTGGCGGAGGGCGCGGGCCAGTGGCCGCTAGCAGGCAGATCGCACCCTCAGGGAGCCGGGACGCCAGCCTCGTCGAGACCGGGTCCGGCTGGCTTGGCGTCGGCGCCGTCGCCCTCGGCGCGGCATTGGTCTGGTACGTGTACCTGATCATGACCAGGCCGTCCATGCTGGGGCTCGCGGCCGACCTGACCGTGTTCCGTGACGCCGGGCTGATTGTCCGGCACGTCAGGCCGTTCTTCGATCCCCGTCGGCCCAGCCCGCTCTATAACTGGCGGGGGCCGCCGGGGCTCAAAGGCCTGACGTTTACCTACCCGCCGTTCGCGGCGCTGCTGTTCGCGGTCATGTCCTACCTGCCGCTGCACGTCCTGGACGTGCTGGCCGCGGCGGCCGACCTGATCGCGGTACCGGCCACGATCTGGATCGGCCTCGGCGCGCTTGGCTGGCCATCCGGGCAGCGCCGGCTGGGCTTCACGATGCTGGCCACGGCGATTGCGCTGATGACAGAGCCGGTCCAGCGGACGATCTACCTCGGCCAGGTGAACATCCTGCTGATGGTCCTGATCGTGTGGGACCTGAGCCAGCCGGACCGTCGGTGGTGGAAGGGAGCCGGGGTGGGGCTGGCGGCGGCGATCAAGCTGGTGCCGCTCATCTTCATCCCGTACCTGGTCCTCACCCGCAGGTTCAAGCAGGCGGCGGTCGCGACCGGCACGTTCGCCGCCACCGTGGTCATCGGCTGGATCTTGCTGCCCGCGGACTCGGACAAGTGGTGGCTGCAAGGGGCGTTCGCTCGCGACGGCTACCTCCGGCTGACGAGCTTCGCGGGCAACCAGTCGCTGCTGGGGATCATCGAGCGATCGGGCAGCGCCGACAAGCATCCCCTGTGGCTGGCCGCGGCGATTGTGACCGCCGTGCTCGGGCTCGCCGCCGCCGCGCTGCTGGACAGGGCAGGGCACGTGTTCCTGGGGGTGGCGACAGTGGCGCTGACCGGGCTGCTGGTATCGCCGATCAGCTGGGACCACCACTGGGTCTGGATCGCGCTGGCAGCGCCGATCGCGGTGCACTACGCGCTCAAGGCACGCGGCCCGGCCCGGTGGGCGCTGTTCGGGCTGGCGGCAGCGGTACCCGCGTTGTTCGGGACCTGGGCCATCCAGCTGTGGGGCGAGAAGTTCCGGCGGGGCTGGGATCGCGGGCTGATCTGGGTGGCGTACAACAACCCCAGTAACGCGGCCGGCTGGCACGGGTGGCAGCTGATCCTGGTCAACGCCTACGTGCTGACGGGCCTCGTCTTGCTCGTCCTGCTGGCCGCGGTTGCAGTCGTGCCCTACCTCAGGCCGAGCCGGACTCGCGAGACCGGGTCAGCGGAGCATGTCCCGGAGCTGGGCTGACTGAGCTAGCCGCTCACCCCTCGGCACCTCGGTGACGCCACCGGGATCTGGCATCGCGAAACCGTCGCCATCAAACCGCGGCACCACGTGCACGTGCAGGTGGAACGGCTCGCCGTCCAGCTCTACGTTGTTCTGGAACGCGATGCTGCCGACGGCGCGGTACGCGACCGGGAACGCCGCCGTCAGGCGTGCCGTGACGGCGGCGAGCTCGGCCAGCAGACCGGGTCCGGCGTCGTGCAGGTTGCGGACGTGCGCCACCGGCAGCACCAGGGTGTGCGGGCGGTTCCGGGCGCGCTGCCGCAGCGCGGGCAGCACATAGACGCCGCCGGCCCGGTACGCGACGAGGTCGTCGTCTACCTCGCCGGCGCCGATGGCGCAGAAGACGCAATCGTCCATCAGGAACTGATCAGCTGCGGCGCGGCCCAGCGCCTTGCCGGGAAGTCGAACAGCCAGTTGGCACGCAGCATTGTCGGCGCGCCCAGGATCACGTCCATCGGGAACTCCAGATTCCTGTTCATCGGAGCGAGGTCTAGCACCGCGACGCGTGCCGACGGGAACGCCACGCCGGCGATGGCCGGTCCGGCCAGCCTGAACGTCGGCACCTCGAACCGGGCTCCGGTCGAATCGGTGCCGGACGAGCTGCCGGCGGGCTCGAGCAGGTCGGGGTGCGCCTCGGCGAACGCCTTGTCCACAGCGGTGATGCCGCCACCGGAGTCCCAGCACGCGCTGGCCGTGACGCCATCCCAGGCCAGCTCCACGTAGGGGTGGCCGCGTTCGTCCACGGTGAGGTCCAGGTCTGCTTCGACCGCAGGCGACCGGCCGAGTTCGAGCAGCCCGGCGTCGAACCGGAAACGACAGCAATACCGGCCCAGCACGTCCATGCCGAGCAGGTACTGCTGGCCGGAGTCCGGTGCCATGCGGCGGACGTCGAGCTCCGGTACTGCCAACTCACCGACTGCGAGGTCGCTGATGGTCACGATGTCAGCCGAGGCTGGCTGCCCGAAAGCTCCGGCCGAGGACTCCGACTTGACCGGCGCGAGCCCGGCCACCTCGCCGTGGGCAAGGATCTGCGTCCGAGCGGCACCGGTGTCAAGCCGGAACCAGTGTTGGTGCCCGCCGATCGTGCCGGCCACCATCACGTCTGCGCAGTCTGGATCGCCGGGATCGGTCTCCGTGTGCATCCGGATACGGAGCACGCAGCCTAGCCCGCGGCCAGGGTCAGCGCGACCTTGACCGAGCCGCCGTCGCCGACCGGCTGGGCGGGCGCGTCCAGCTCGGCCGCCGGGCGCACATCAACGACGACCGCCAGCGTCTCGCCTGCCACGAACGCCGCGTGCTCGCGCACCGCGTCGGCCACCGCCCCGTCGGCGCCGACGGCGAGCATGATCCGGTCTGATACCGCGAACCCGGCGTCCCGCCTGGCCTGCTGCACGACGCGGACCACGTCGCGCGCCGTGCCCTCGGCGGCCAGCTCGGGCGTGACCGACGTGTCGAGCTCGACCAGCCCGGTGTTGCCCGGCAGCGCCGAGGTCGACTCGGCGTGCGCTGCGGCCAGCCGTACCTCGTACTCACCGGCCTCGAGCTCGACTCCCGCCGCGATGACGGAGTCGCCCCGGCGCTCCACGTTCCCAGCCTTGACGGCCTTGATGACCTCCTGCACCTTGGCGCCGAGCCTCGGCCCGAGCACGCGCGGGTTGATCGTGAGCTCGAACGTGCCGAGGCTGGCCGGGTCGGCGGAGAGCACGACCTCCTTGACGTTGACCTCGTCGCGGATCAGCTCGAGGAACGGCGTCAGCGAACCCGCGTCAGGGTGCGCGACCGTGAGCCGGGCCAGCGGCAGCCTGACCCGCAGACCGCGGGCCTTGCGGAGCCCGAGTGCTGTGCTGCACACGGCCCTGACCAGGTCCATCGCGCTCGCCAGCTCGTCGTCGGCTGGCCACTCGGTCAGCTGCGGCCAATCGGCCAGGTGCACGCTTTCGCCGCCGGTGAGCCCGCGCCAGACCGCCTCGGCGGTCAGCGGCAGCAGCGGCGCGGCAGCCCTGGTCACCGCCTCCAGCACCGTCCACAGGGTGTCCAGCGCGGCGCGGTCGCCGGCCCAGAACCGGTCCCGCGACCGGCGGATGTACCAGTTGGTCAGCACCTCGAGGTACTCACGCAGCTGCTGGCACGCGGCGGCGATGTTGTAGACGTCGAGCAGCTGCTCCACCTGCGTCACGGCAGCGCGGGTCTTGGCCAGGATGTAGCGATCCAGCACGTGCTCGCTCGCGGTGCCGGGCTTCGCCTGGTAGTTCTCCGCGTTGGCGTACAGCGCGAAGAAGTAGTAGCTGTTCCACAGCGGCAGGATGGCCTGCCGGACGGCATCCCGGATGGCGGGATCTGACACCACCACGTCGCCGCCGCGCAGGATCGGGCTCGCCATCAGCAGCCAGCGGATAGCGTCCGAACCGAAGCCGTCGAACACCTCGTTGACGTCGGAGTAGTTGCGCAGGCTCTTGGACATCTTCTGGCCGTCGCTGCCGAGCACGATGCCGTGGCAGACGCAGTCGCGGAAGGCCGGCCGGTCGAACAGCGCGGTGGCGAGCACGTGCAGCGTGTAGAACCAGCCGCGGGTTTGCGGGATGTACTCGACGATGAAGTCGGC
>JASIGS010000331.1 GCA_030052355.1 Streptosporangiaceae bacterium
GAGAGGACGCCATCCCGAAGCTCTCCTTGTACAGGCGCCCGTCGGCGTTCCTGAATACGTCGCCAGGCGACTCGCAGGTGCCCGCGAACCAGGAGCCGATCATGACGTTGGCGGCGCCGGCGGCAAGGGCCAGCGCCACGTCGCGCGGATGCCTGACGCCGCCGTCGGCCCAGACGTGCTTGCCGAGCCGCCTGGCCTCGGCGGCGCACTCCAGCACCGCGCTGAACTGCGGCCTGCCGACGCCGGTCATCATGCGCGTCGTGCACATGGCCCCCGGCCCGACGCCCACCTTCACGATGTCCGCGCCCGCCTCGATCAGGTCAGCGACGCCGGCGGCTGTCACGACGTTCCCGGCCGCCACGGGCACCGCCGGGCTCAGTTCCCTGACCGCCCGCAGCGCCTGCATCATCTTTTCCTGGTGGCCGTGCGCGGTGTCCACGACGAGCATGTCCGCCTCGGCGTCGAGCAGCAGCTTGGCCTTGCCCGCGACGTCGCCGTTGATTCCGATTGCCGCGGCCACGCGCAGCCTGCCGCGGTCGTCGGTGGCCGGCTGGTACAGCGTCGCGCGCAGCGCGCCGGTCCTGGTCATGATGCCGACGCAGCGGCCGTCGGCGTCGACGACCGGCGCCACCCGGTGCCTGCCGTCGTGCAGCAGGCCGAACGCCCGCTCGGGGTCGATGCCCGACGGCAGCGTGAGCAGTTCGCTGGACATCACGTGGCTGAGCTGCGTGAAGCGGTCGACGCCGTGGCAGTCTGCCTCGGTCACGATGCCCATTGGCTTGCCGTCGTCATCGACCACCACGACCGCGCCGTGGGCGCGCTTGGGCAGCAGGCTCAGCGCGTGCCCGGTCGTCGCGGTCGGGCCGAGAGTCAGCGGCGTGTCGTGCACCAGGTCCCGGGACTTGACCCATGAAATAACTTCTGACACGACATCTACTGGTATGTCCTGAGGAAGGACAGCGACGGCGCCCCTGCGGGCAACTGTCTCGGCCATCCGCCGGCCCGCCACCGCGGTCATGTTCGCCACCACCACCGGGATGGTGGCGCCGCTGCCGTCGTGGGTGGTCAGGTCGACGTCGAGCCTGGATCCGACCGACGAACGGCTGGGAACGAGGAACACGTCGCTGTAAGCGAGGTCGTGGACCGGCTGAGTGAGAAATCGCACGTGCCCTATTGTCGCTCCGGCACCTGCGTGCTCTGCACAGCGCGCTCACTGCAGTGTCGTCACCACAGTGTCCTCACTACAGCGTGCTCACGACGCCGCCGATGCTCAGGACCCGAGTACGCGCTCCAGGTACTCGTTCCCGAACCTGCGGTCGGGGTCAAGTTGGTCGCGCAGGGCCACGAAGTCGCCAAGGTGCGGGTAGACGCCGGCCAGGTAGTCGGCGTCGCGCGTGTGCATCTTCCCCCAGTGCGGCCGCCCGCCGACCGAGGTCATCACGGCCTCGATCTCGCGGAAGTAATCCTCGTGCGGCGCGGTGTGGAAGACGTGCACGGCGACGTAGGCGCTGTCGCGGCCGTACGCCGTGGACAGCCAGACGTCGTCCTTCGGGGTGACGCGCACCTCGATGGGGAAGCTGATCCGCCAGTCCTTGCGGCGGAACAGCGCGCGCACCTCGCCCAGCACGTCGGACAGTGCGGGGCGCGGTATCGCGTACTCCTCTTCCTTGAACCGCACCCGCCGCGGGCTGGTGAACACGCGGTACGCCGCGTCCGAGTAGGTTCTCGCGCCCAGCGTCCTAGCGGCCACGGAATTGACGGCGGGGATCACCGCAGGTATCCGGGCACCCAGCCGGCACGTCGCGCCGAACAGCGAGTTGGTAAGGAACTCGTCGTTCAGCAGGTAACGCCACCGGGGCAGCGGGCTCGCCAGGTGGTCGATCCGGTTGTTGCGCTTGGTCAGGCAGCCCTCGCTGTGCGGGAACCAGTAGAACTCGAAGTGCAGGTTGTCGGCGGTGAACTCGTCCAGCCTGCCGATCACTTCCGACCAGGTCATCGGCTCCTCGCGCGCCTCGAGCAGGAACGCCGGCACCACCTTGAACGTGACCGCGGTGAGCACGCCGAGCGCGCCGAGGCCGACCCGGGCGGCGTCGAACAGGTTTATCTCGGTGCCGGAGCCGGTCAGCCCGCCGTCCGGCGCGTCGCTCGTGCAGGTGACTATGCGCCCGTCGGCGACCACGAGCTCAAGCCCGGCCACCTGGGCCGCCATCCCGCCGGTGTCCCTGCCGGTCCCGTGCGTGCCGGTCTGCACTGCCCCGGCGACCGTCTGCACCTGGATGTCGCCCATGTTGGCCAGCGACAGGCCCCGGCCCAGCAGCTCGGCGTTGAGCACGTGCAGCGGGCAGCCCGCCTCGGCGGTCGCCGTGCCGGCCGCGGGATCGATCGAACGGATGCCGGTCAGGCGCTTCGGCAGCAGCAGCACCCCGTCGGTGACCGCCGCGGGCGTGAACGAGTGCCCCGTCCCCACCATGCGGACCGTCAGGCCCTCTTCGCCAGCCCGCCGGACTTCGGCTGCCACCTCCTCCGCCGACCGGGGGGCGACGGTACGGACCGGCGAGGCTGCGACGTTCCCCGCCCAGTTGTGCCAGCTGACGGGCCTGGCCGCAGGCCCGCGTGCACTGTTCATTACGCCATTGTGCCGCTTGGGTATCACCCGTAGCGCGAGACACACCCACGCCAGCCGACCTGAGACACGCGGCTGACCAGGGACTTGTCCGGGAATCATCGAGCTCGGGCCGGTTGTCCGCGCGGCGGCCTGTCACGACAGTTCGCCAGCAGTTCGGCGGGCAGGCTGCTGCACAGACCGGGGCCGCCAGTTAGGGTGGAAGCACTATGGCGCGATTGTCGGCCCGGCAGGTGGCCGCGGTAGGGGTGGCCGCCGTGCTCGGGCTAGCCGTGCACAGCGGCGTACCGCGCGTCATCCGGCTTGGGTCAGCGCACGCAACGGCGGCGGCCTCCGCCGAAAGGACGCCCGCAGAACAGACCGGAGCGGCGCTCCGGCTGGCCGTGCCGTTCAACCGGACCGCGGCCTTCGCGCGCGACCGGGCCTCGACCGCTACCCGTCCCACAACGGCTGCCGCCGAAGATGTCAGCGAGGCCGACTCGTTCCGCCAGATAATCCTCCCGGACATCCTCCTCGTCGCGCCCAAGGGGCTCACACCCCGGCAGGTCACGGAGCTCAAGGCGATCAAGGGCGTCCGTGACCTGATCACGTTCGACGGAGCGCGGATCACCGCGGGCGGCCGTGCGGTCAACGTGATCGGCGTCAACCCGGCGACACTGCGTTCCTGGGTGCCGCTGCGCACCGCGTCGGACCAGGCCTTCTGGTCGGCACTGGCGGACGGAGACTTCGTCGCCGCCTCGAGCACGGCCAGCGGTCTCGGCCTCAAGTCCGGCGACTACTACCAGCTCGCCGGGGCGACGAAGCAGGCGGTCAGGTACGGCACCGCGGCGCAGACCGGGCTGACCGGCATCAACCTGCTGGTGAACGCGCAGGTGTCCGCCAAGCTCGGCCTCGTCAGGCAAGTGGCGGGCCTGA
>JASIGS010000332.1 GCA_030052355.1 Streptosporangiaceae bacterium
AGGTTGACCGCACTCGGGTCGCCGTGCACCAGCACGGCGAGCGCCCGCGCGGTCAGGTACCTGGTCGCCTTGCGCGCCTCTTCCTCAGGGTTGCTGCAGCTCAGGTCCGGCAGCACGTCCTGCCAGGGCACGGTCCCTGCCTCGGTGTCGTGCCGCAGGCGCTCGGCGTCCAGGTAGTCGGCGAACGCGCGGTCGAGTGCCGCGCCGTGAAGTGAGCCAGTGCCCCACAGCGCGAGCAGGTGCGCGGTCGTCCCGGCCGGCCACTCGGTCGCCCGCCCGGAGAGGAACTCGTCAGCCAGCCACTCGAGCAGCTGCGTGCGCTGGTCGGCGGGCAGCCGCGGGACCGTGACGCTCCCCGACTCCGGGTCTAAGTCGTTGAGCTGCTGCTGGTGGAACAGGCGCAGGCGGGTGCGGTAGTCCTGCTCGAACTTACGCAGCTCGCTGATGCGGCGGTCCAGGTCTGCCAGTTCTGCGGTAGCCGTCATGTGTTCCCCCAATGTCGCCAAACCCCGTGCCAGGCAAAGCCAACCACGCGGCCGGTGGCCGCGATGGCCGTTCGGCGGGCTGCGGAACACTATGCGCTGGACTGCGTCGTCTGCGTACCGCCGTATCGTTGGACCATGCGCAGAGCGGCGATCGTCCAGCCCGTGCGGACCCCGGTCGGCACGTTCGGCGGGAGCCTCCGCGACGTTCCCGTCGAGGATCTCGCCGCAGTCGTGATCAAGGCGGTCCTGGAACGCAGCGGGATCGACCCGGACCTGATCGACGACGTCGCGTTCGCGCAGTCGTACGCGAACGCCGAGACGCCGTGCGTGGGTCGCTGGGCGGCCCTGCAAGCAGGGCTGCCGGTTGGCGTTCCCGGGCTGCAACTCGACAGAAGGTGCGGCGGTGGCCTGCAAGCGGTCATCACCGCCGCGATGATGGTGCAGACCGGCGCCGCCGACGTCGTGATCGCCGGCGGCGTGGAGAGCATGAGCAACGCCGAGCACTACACGACCTCGGTGCGCTGGGGCGCGCGGGCGGGCAACCAGGTGCTCTACGACAGGATCGACCGCGGCCGCGAGCGGTCACAGCCAGAGTGGCGGTTCGGCAAGATCTCCGGGATGATCGAGACCGCCGAGAACCTCGCCAGTCAGTACGGCATCACCAGGGAAGAGGCTGACGTCTACGCGGCACGCAGCCACCAGCGCGCCGCAGCCGCCTGGGCCGCCGGCAAGTTCGACGACGAGGTCATTCCCGTGCAGGTGCCGCAGCGTCGCGGAGAGCCGGTCACGGTCAGCAAGGACGAGGGCGTCCGGCCAGATTCGACTCCGCAGGCGCTGGCGAAGCTGCGCACGATCATGCCGGGCGGAACAGTGACCGCGGGCAACGCCAGCCAGCAGAATGACGCCGCCGCGGCCTGCCTGGTCGTGGCGGAGGACCGGCTGGGCGCGCTCGGCCTTGAGCCGCTCGGCTACCTGAAGGGCTGGGCCGCCGTCGGCTGCGAGCCCGCCACCATGGGCATCGGCCCGGTACCCGCCGTGGCCAAGGTGTTCGCGCGCACCGGGCTGGACTTCAGCGCCATGGACCTCGTAGAGCTGAACGAGGCGTTCGCCGCGCAGGTCCTCGCCGTCCTGACGGCCTGGGGGTGGGACGACCCCGACAAGCTGAACGTGAACGGCTCGGGCATCTCGCTCGGCCATCCGATCGGGGCGACCGGAGCGCGGATGCTGGCCACCGGGCTGCGCGAACTGCGCAGGCGCGGCGGCCGGTACCTGCTGGAGACCATGTGCGTGGGCGGCGGGCAGGGCGTCGCCGCGGTCTTCGAGGCGGCGTGACGGCGGGTACGCCCAGTGCGAAAACGTCTTACGGCCACGGCCCGCCGCGGTTAGCTTGAATCGATCTACATCGCCGCCGGAAACGGGAGCCTGCAGATGCGCGTCCTGCTAGGTCAGGGCCGGCCGGAGCCGGAGCGGCCGAGGCCGCTGCTGCGCACCGCGCTCGGCACTGTGCTGCGCCGTGTCCGGCTGGAGCAGGGCCGGACGCTGGCCGCCGTTGCAAGGGCGGCAGGGGTCTCGCTCCAGTACCTGTCCGAGCTTGAACGGGGGCGCAAGGAAGGGTCCTCCGAGGTACTCGCGGCGATCTGCGACGCGCTCGGCATCGGCCTGGCCGACCTGCTCGCTGAGGCGAGGCGCGACCTCGCGGCGGCGGGCCGGGCGCCTGGCACGGTGGTGCGCCTGCCGATGGCAGACCGGCTGGCCCCGCCGGGAGACGGCCCGGTATCCCCGGCCTACCGCACCGGCCCGCAAGCCTGCCTGCGGGCCGCCTGATCAGCGGGGCGTGGGCGCGGCCGCTGCCTTGCGGGTCGTGATCACCTCGTCGGCGAGGCCGTAGCCGACGGCTTCCTCGGCGCCGAAGGTCTTGTTCCGGTCCGAGTCGGCCCTGATCTTGGCGACCGGATGGCCGGTGTGCAGGCTGAGGATCTCATCGACCTCGGCCCTCACCTGCGCCAGTTCCTTCGCCTGGACGGCCAGGTCGGGCAGCGGCCCCTGAGCCTGGCTCGACGGCTGATGCAGCATGACCTTGGCGTGACGCAAGACCGCGCGCCTGCCGGGCGCTCCGGCCGCGAGCAGGACCGCCGCCGCGGACGCTGCCTGCCCCATGCAGATCGTGGCCACGTCCGGCTGGATGAACTGCATCGTGTCGTAGATGGCGGTGAGCGCGCTGTACGAGCCGCCCGGGGAGTTGATGTACAGCGATATCTCCAGATCCGGGCTGGCCGCCTCGAGGTGGATCAGCTGCGCCATCACGACGTTTGCGACGCCGTCGTCGATCTCGGTACCGATGAAGACGATCCGCTCCGACAGCAGCCGCGAGTAGACGTCGTAGGCCCGCTCACCGAGCGGCGTGCGCTCGACCACCGTCGGTATCGTGTACTGGCCCATGGTCACAGCCCCGCCGACCGGCCGAACGCCGCGGGGCGGACGTCGCTGACTCGTTCCACGACGTGGTCGATCATGCCGTACTCCAGGGCTTCCGCCGCGCTGAACCAGCGGTCACGCATGCTGTCGGCGCGGACGCGTTCCGTCGGCTGGCCGGTGTGCTCGGCGATCAGCTGCGTCATCAGGTTCCCGGTCCGTTCCAGCTGCGCGGCGTAGATCTCGACGTCGGCGGCGGTGCCGCCGAAGCCCGCCGAGCCCTGGTGCATCAGGACCTGCGCGTGCGGCAGGCTGTACCGCTTGCCCTTCGCCCCGGCACACAGCAGGAACTGGGCCATGCTGCCGGCCAGGCCCATGGCCAGCGTGCTCACGTCGTTGGGGACGAGCCGCATCGTGTCGTAGATCGCCAGCCCGGCGGTGACCGAGCCGCCCGGCGAGTTGATGTACAGGCTGATGTCGGCGCGCGCGTCCTCGGCGGCGAGCAGCAGGAGCTGGCCGCAGAGTCGGTTGGCTACCCGGTCGTCCACCTCGGTGCCGAGCACGATGATCCGCTGATAGAGCAGCCGCGCGACCACCTGGTCGTCGAGGGTTCCGAGCGGGCCTGCCTGCTCGGAAATCGCAGCCTGCATGATGTCCGTCCCTCCTGTTGCCGTCCTCCGCCAACCATGTGCCCGCGGTAGCGGCGCAGGCCAGGGTGATCTGCTGACAGCAGAGAAAACGCGGCCCGCACCGCGCCGTGTACAACCCGGCCGGTTACAAGGCGCGCACGGGGCAGGCCGACCGCGATGGGGAGCCACCCACCAGCCCGGAGAGAATGGCCGGCATGAGCGAACAGCGAATGCTCGAAGCCGAGCTGGCGGTCGCTGCCCAGTGCGTGCTCGCGGAGTCCCCGGTCTGGGACGCCGGCCGCGGGGTCCTGCGGTGGGTGGACATTCTGGCTGGCCAGGTGCACGCGTTCGATCCCGCGACCGGTGCGCGCAGCCAGTTCAGTACCGGGACGCCGGTCGGCGCGGTGGGCCTGACGACCGGCGGCGGGCTGGTGCTGGCCCTGGTGGACGGGTTCGCCCTGGCGGACGTCGCGGGCGAGCGGATCACCCGGATACCGGGGCTGCTGACCGACGAGCGCGCCGTCCGCTTCAACGACGGCAAGCCGGACCCGTGGGGCGGGTTCTGCGCCGGCACCATGCAGTGGCGCGACGGCGGCCAGCCAGGCTGCCTGTACCGGCTGGCGCCAGACGGGTCGGTTACCGAGCTGGTGACCGACGTGGCGGTCTCGAACGGCCTGGACTGGACCGACGACCGGCGCAGCTTCTACTACGTCGACAGTCCGTCGGGCGGCGTCGATGTCTTCGACACCGATCCGGGCAGCGGAGCGCTGCTCGGCCGGCGGCGGTTCGTGGACATCCCGGCAGCGCAGGGCAGCGCCGACGGGCTCACCATCGATGCCGACGGCGGGATCTGGGTCGCCGTCTGGGGCACCGGCGAGGTGCGCCGCTATACCCCGGACGGACGAGTGGACACCGTCGTGCGGCTGCCGGCGCGGGAGGTCACCTCGGTCGCGTTCGGCGGTTCCGGTCTGGATGTGCTGTACATCACGACGGCCAGGGAGCACCTGACGGCAGCGGAGCGGGCGGCGCAGCCGCACGCGGGTGATGTCTTTTGCTGCTCGGCCGGGGTCAGCGGCAGGCGGGCGTTCCTATTTAAGAGCGAACGCGTGGAAGAAACGGGTTCGCGTGCATGATGGGGGCACCGACATCAGGCAGGAGACACCGATGACAGACCGCGCCGCCGAGCAGGAAGCCGCCGTCGAGGACGCCCTGGGCCGGCTGGACCTCGAGACAAAGATCGCGATCCTGTCCGGCCAGGACATGTGGTCGCTGCCAGCCGTGCCGGAGATCGGTCTTGCCTCGCTGCTGATGTCGGATGGCCCGATCGGCGTGCGCGGCACGCGCTGGACCGCCGACGACCCGTCGGTTGCGCTGCCGAGCCCGACCGCACTGGCCGCGACCTGGGACGTCGAGCTCGCCAGGCAGGTTGGCCGCCTCCTCGGGCAGGAAGCGCGACGAAAGGGCGTGCACGTGGTGCTCGCGCCGACGGTCAACCTGCACCGCAGCCCGCTGGGCGGACGGCACTTCGAGGCTTACTCGGAGGACCCGCTGCTGACCGGTGAGATCGGCGCCGCCTACGTGGCGGGGGTCCAGGACCAGGGTGTCGGAACCACGGTCAAGCACTTTGTCGCGAACGACTACGAGACGGAGCGGTTCACCGCCAGCACCGCGGTGAGCGCCCGTGCGCTCCGCGAGCTCTACCTCTGGCCGTTCGAGACGATCATCCGCGAG